>DASTZI010000220.1:0-2005 GCA_035764385.1 Vicinamibacterales bacterium | reverse complement strand
AATACCGGCGCCGGCGTCTTTGGCTCACCCTCGGTCTACATGGTGAACGGCGAACAGTTCGTCGCTGTCGCCTCGGGTGGAGGTGAGCGTGGGCGCCGCGGTGGAGATTTGATCCTCAGTTTCGCCCTGCCCCGGTAGGTTGCGCCCCTCAAACCGGGTGTCGTCAGGCGGGTCTAAAGACCCGCCCCTACAAAGCCCGGCCCGGCATCATTCATGAATCTCCCGGTTCAGGATGGGCTTATGACGAACTGGACCGTCGACCGCAACGCACTTCGGGGGCGTGTCGCCGTGGTCGCCGGCGCGACGCGTGGCGCGGGCCGTGGCATTGCGGCCGCATTGGGTGAGGCTGGCGCGACGGTCATCTGCACCGGACGCACCACACGATCGGTGCGCTCGGAATACAACCGCGCGGAAACGATCGAAGAGACGGCCGAGCTCGTCGAGAGCCTCGGCGGCGTTGGCATCGCCGTCTCCATCGATCATCTCGAGCCAGAACAGGTCAAACGACTGGCCGACCTGATTCGCATCAATCATGGCCGGCTCGACATCCTCGTCAACAACATCTGGGGCGGCGAGCTGCTGAAGGGCGGTCCGGATGAGTGGAACACTCCGGTCTGGCAGCACAGCCTCGACAAGGGGTTCCGCATCTTCCGCCTTGCCGTGGACACGCACGTCATCACGTCGCATCACCTGCTGCCGCTGCTCATTCAGAACCCAGGTGGACTACTCGTCGAGGTCACGGATGGGACCACTGAGTACAACGCCACGCACTACCGGATTTCGGTGTTCTACGACCTCGCGAAAGTGGCGGTCAATCGGCTGGCGTTTGCACACGGCCATGAGCTTGCGCCGCACGGAGCGACGGCTGTTGCGATCACGCCTGGATGGCTTCGCTCGGAGATGATGCTCGACAACTTCGGCGTCTCCGAGGAGAACTGGCGCGAGGCGATCATCGCAAACGTGGATGACGGCCGCTCGGTGGCACAACCTGAGTTCGCCCTGTCGGAGTCGCCCCGATATGTCGGCCGCGCGGTCGTTGCATTGGCGGCCGATCCCGATCGCGCACGATGGAACCAGAAGTCGGTCACATCGGGTCAACTCGCGTGCGAGTACGGATTCACCGATATCGATGGCTCGCGACCTGATCTCTGGCGCTACATCGCCGATCACGAGCGAGGGCAAAAATCAGATATGACGGATTATCGATAAAAGACCGCGCCGCCGATGTAGGTCGCGACGCAGCTGTTCGCCGTGAAGTGATAGATCCAGTGGTTCACGTCTGCCGCGTCGATGATGGCGAAGTCGGCGCGCTTGCCCGGCTCGAGCGATCCGACCGCAGTCTCTTCACCAATCGCCCGCGCAGCGTAGATCGTCACTCCCTTCAAGACTTCCGCCGGCGTCATCCGCTGCATCGTCGCGGCCAGCAGCATCGCGAGCGGCAGGTGATATGTCGGCGCTGTGCCGGGGTTGAAGTCGGTCGCGACGGCTACCGGAACGCCGGCCGCAATCAGATCGCGAGCAGGCGCAACTGGACGACCCAAGTACAGCGCAGCAAGGGGAAGGGTGACGGCAATCGTGCCGGCGCTCGCGAGCCGCGCGATGCCCCCTGCCGACACGCACTCGAGGTGATCCGCGGACGTCGCGTGCAGGTGGGCCGCGAGAGCAGCGCCTCCACCGTCGGTCAACTGGTCCACGTGCAGCTTTACACCCAGCCCGTGCTCGCGCGCACATCGGAGAATCGTCTGCGCTTCATCTGAGGTGAACGCGGATTCTTCGACGAACACGTCGCAGAAACGAGCGAGACCGCGGCGTGCGACTTCTGGAATCAGATCCCGGCAGACAAGGTCGAGATAGTCGCGACGGCGATCCGCGTACTCGGGTGGCACGACGTGCGCCGCGAGCAGGGTCGAGACAAGACGCACGGGTTGACGATGGCGAAGCGTTTCGTAGACCTCGAGCGCACGGAGCTCGGTTTCGACATTCAGGCCGTAGCCGGATTTGGCTT
>DASTZI010000219.1:0-26024 GCA_035764385.1 Vicinamibacterales bacterium | reverse complement strand
AATTGGTCATCAATTGCGGGTGAGTCGTCGAGCGTTGCTGGGCGCGCCGTAAAGGCGCGCCCTACGGGTGTCGAGATCACAATGGCGTCGGACTCGATTTTCGACGCGCGGGCCTCAACGAGGGTCGCGAATTCGCCGGCGATCGTGAACGAACTCTCGTCCAGCTCCGCCCTGAGGCGCGCGCGTCCATCGGGTGTCCCGACCAGCAGAAGCCGCATTGGCCATTAGGACGCGCCGCGTTCGGCGATGGTGACAGATACCTCCGCCGGTTTGCCGCCGCGAAGCAGCGCTAACGCTGCGGTCTTTCCGACGCGGTTGCCTGCCAGCCAGTCGAGCAGTTCCTCGGGGGAGCCGATGGGCTGCCCGTCGACCGCGAGAATCACGTCACCAATGAGGACGCCCGCTTTGGCGGCTGGGGCATCCGGGGTGACGGCGATGATGAGGAGTCCTTCTTCGGCCTTGCCTGCACGCTGCGATTCAGGGAGGCGAACCGGTTGGCCGGCGATGCCGAGAAAGCCCCGCTTGAGGCCGCCATGCTCCAGCAGATGCTGCGCCGTGGTCCATGCGATCCCCGCGGGGATCACGACGCCAAGACCCCTGATCGTCGACGCGGTCGTGATGCCGAGAAGTTCGCCGCCGGTATCGACGAAGGCGCCGCCGGCGAACCCGTCGTGCATCGGTGCCGTCGTGCGGATGATCTGATCGATCGCGCGGCGGCGGCCTGTGTGCAGAGGGCCGCCGATAATGGAGACCACGCCGGCGCTGACTGTCAGGCCATTGCTCCAGGAGCGCGCAATGGCAAGGGCAAGGTTGCCGACGCGCGCCGCCTGTTTGGCGACCGCAATCGGCGCCGCGTTCAGGGCAGGCGCTTTCAGAACGGCGAGACCGGTCGCGGGATCCCATCCGGCGAGCTCGGCCTCGACGGCATCGCCCTCGCTGCCGCGGACGTGCAGCCGGTCTTCGCGCCGGAGCGCCCGTGTGGTCGTGACGACGACCCCGGGGGCGTAGATGACGCCACTCGCCGGCTGGCGACGACCGTGGACCTGGATGACCGACGGCGCCACTTTTGCGGCGGCGTCCGCTAATTGATTCGAAAATTCAGTGAGCATGAAACGATCCTCGCGCAGTCGATGCCGCGCGAGGATCGCCCATCCGGGTAGGTCGCTAATTGGTGGCGCGACCGTTGGTGCGAAGGTTCTTGTTGAAGAAGTCGATCGTCCGCTGCCACGACAGCTCGGCCGCCGCTTTGTCATAGCGCGGCGTTGTGTCGTTGTGGAAGCCATGGTTGGCGCCGGCGTACACGAACTCCTCGTACTTCTTGCCGTTCGCCTTCAGGGCCGCCTCATACGCGGGCCACCCCGCGTTGACGCGCTCGTCCAGACCGCCGTAATGAATCATCAGCGGCGCCTGTATCTTCGGCACATCTTCTGCCTTCGGCTGGCCGCCGTAATACGGCGCTGATGCAGCGAGTGACGGCACGCGCACCGCGAGCTGGTTGCAGACGCTGCCGCCGAAGCAGAAACCAACCGCGCCCACTTTGCCCGTGCACTCGGCACGCTTCTGCAGCACGCTCACGGCTTCGACGAAGTCTTCGATGATCTTGTTCTGGTCGAGCGTTCGCTGCATCTCGACGCCCTTGTCGTCGTTGCCCGGATATCCGCCGAGCGGCGTCAACGCATCGGGGGCGAAGGCGACGAAGTTGGCGACGGCAAGACGCCGCGCGACGTCCTTGACGTACGGTGTGAGCCCGCGGTTCTCGTGGACAACGACAACGCCCGGCACTTTGCCGTTCAGGGTCGCAGGCTTCGCGAAGTAGCCCTTCATCTTTCCCTGACCCTTGGGCGAGTCGTAATCGAGCATCATCGTCGCGATGCGCTTGTCGCTTTCCGGCACCTGCTCGGCCCAGGCGTAATTCGGGCTGAGCGCCTGCAGGATCGCCGCGGCCGTGATGCCGCCGACGGCAAACTTCGCGGCGCCATCGAGGAAGCCGCGCCGGTCGATCATCCCGTGCACATAGCGATCGAAGAGCTTGAGGATCTCCGGATGGAAGTCGTTCGCCGTCAGTCGCTGCTGCTGTTCCATACGTACTCCCGGTTGGTGGTTGGTGATTGGAGGTTCGTTGTGATGATGACGTGGTTCAACTATCTACCGCCGACACCAGCCAAACTTCAGGGGGTGGCCAGAGTATCACGCTAAGACGGGGATCCGGGATCGGGGAACGCGAGCGATTCATCAACGCCCAGCGATGGCCAACCCCTCGGTGTCCGATGTCCAGATCGTTGCAAGCCGGTATTGCGTATCAACGTATTTACAAGAGTTGCGGCGGTCGCGGCCGTGCTGCTGCTGGCGTCGAGCATTTCGGCGAGTGCTCAGCGGCTGCACGCTCGGGTCGTCGTCGGTCCGGCGGATAGCGAATCGTCCGCCTGAAGGCGGACGTCATCTGTGGGGTCCGGCTTTAGCCGGACCTTCCGCAATGACTTCCAGCGCCCTTCCTGTTGTCGACGGCGCAAAGAGCGCGATCACGAGAATACAGATCGCGAGCGCGCCGGCAATCACGCCAAACATCGCGGTCGGGCCGAATCGATCGAGCACCGGCACGAGCACGAACGGCATGGCGCTGGTCGACAGCCGGCTCATACCGTACGCCGTCCCCGCAGCCGTGGCGCGCACGGACGTTGGAAAGATCTCGACCTGAAAGATGTGCAGCGCGTTCGAAAAGATGTTGCTCGTCGCGGTGTAGAGGAACCCTGACGCCAGGATGACCGCAGGCGAGGACGCGTAGCCGAGCGTAAGACCGAATATCGCCATCAGCGCGGCCGACCCGACGATGAGCCATCGGCGATCGATGCGCTCGACGATCGGTATCGAGAGTGCGGATCCGATTGGATAACCGATGAAGGTCAGCGACGTGAACGTGAGCGACGTCACGATCGAATAGCCCTTGGCGGCCAGCACTGTCGGCACGAGCGTGCCGAACCCGTAGTAGCCCACCGTTTGAAAGAGATGGAAAACACACAACATCAGGGTGCGCCCGCGATAGCGGCGTCCGAAGATGACGCGGAATCGTCCTCGCTCGGGCGCGGCGGATTCGTCCGACGGTGGTGGCAACGCACCGTCGCGCTCGGCTTCGCGCTCCATCGCCGACACGATGGCTTCCGCGTCAGCCATGCGGCCCACCGTTTCCAGCCATCGCGCCGATTCCGGCAGCTTCGAGCGCAGCACCCAGACGATTGCCGCGCCCAGTGAGCCGGCCACGAACATCCAGCGCCAGCCGTCCAGGCCGAGCGGCTGCTGCGGCACGAGGATGCGCGCGAGAAATCCTGCCGCGGGAACACCGACGAACCCGAGTGTGTAGGCCCACGCCGTATAACGGCCACGATGCCGTACCGGCAGAAGCTCGCTGAGATACGCGTCAACAAGCGGCAGCTCGGCGCCGATGCCAATGCCGGCCAGAAACCGGGTCACGATCAGCACCGCGACATTCGGGCTGAAGGCGCCGAGGAGCGTGAAGAACGAATAGATGCCGAGATTGACCAGAAACGCCGTCCGGCGGCCGTACACATCCGCAAAGCGGCCGAGCAGCGTTGCGCCGAAGAACATGCCGACGAAACTCGACCCGATGATCGGTGGCAGCGCGGCACGCGTCAGCTGGAATTGCTGCGTGAGTACCGTGGCCAGGACACCGGCCAGGAAAATGTCGAAGAGATCGAAGAACGAACCGATGCCCGCGATGATTGTCGCGTCGCGGTGAATCCTCGTCGGCGGAAGACGATTCAGCCGCGCCGCGATCGAGGGCCGAGGGTTCAGAAGTTCGATGCGGTCTCGCGACGTCACTTCACGGGCAAGTGGAGCGAGAATTCCGTGATTTGCCCGTTGATGTCCGTGAACCAGTGCGGCACACCTGATGGAACCAGCATGAAGTCGCCCTTCGACATTTTCTGTGCCTTGCCGCCTTCGATCGCCTTGCCACGCCAGTTGTCGCCGTCCTTGGTACCTTCCACGAGCTTTCCACCTGTGACGAGCGTCGCCGTGCCGTCAATCATGTAAAAGAGCTCAGCGTCCTTATCGTGAACGGAGGCTGCCTGCGCAGCCGCCGGCGCGCCGAGCCGGTGCTCAACGTTCACGTTGAAGGGACCCATCTTGAAGACGGGAACAGAGGCGAGCGGATTCTTCGGCAGTTTCCCGACAGCGGCTGTCACGTCTGCCGCGGACATATACACTCCCGTCGTCGTTTGGGGCGTGACGGTCTGTTGCGCAATCACCGGGGCGGTGAGCAGAGCGAGCGCTGCAGCCGCAGCAAGTATCTTCATGGTGTCTCCTTTGCAATGGCGAGCGCATCCTAACATTGCATCTGCGATTTGCGATTACACTTCGCGCATGGCTATCGAACCGGCAGCGGTCGCGCAGGAACTCATCGACGCGTACGAGGGTGGCGACCTGCTGCCGGAACCGTTGTCGTCGCGCGAAGGATTCGATCTCGAGACTGCCTATGCCGTGGAAGCGGAACTTGTCAGGCGGCGCCGGGCTGAGGGACACACGGTCGTCGGACGGAAGGTGGCGTTCGCCAATCCGGCGGTGTGGCCCAAGTTGCATCTGCAGACCGTGGCGTGGGGATCGATGTACGACGACACGGTGCAGCAGGCACATGAACTGGATGTCACGCCCGTCCCTTTCATTTACGCGCCGAAGCTCGAGCCCGAGGTCGTGTTCAAACTGAAGGGACCTGTCACGGGAGATCCGACGGATGCCGTCGCCGTCATGAACGCGGTCGAATGGATCTCACTTGGCTATGAAATCGTCGACTGTCCGTTCCCGGAATGGCAGTTCCAGCCGTCCGATCTCGTTGCCGCGTTCGGCTTTCACTCCGGACTCGTCCTCGGGCCGCCGACGCTCGTGACCGTGGCGAACGCATCGACGCTGGCGAAGCAGTTGGCGGAGTTCAAGCTGAAGTTGTTCAAGAACGGCACCTTCATCGAAGAGGGCGGCGGCAGGAATGTGATGCGCAACCCCGCGCTCTGCGTCGGTGAGCTGGCGGCCGCCATCGCCCGGTCGCCGTGGGCTGCTCCGCTCCAACGCGGCGAACTGATCAGCACGGGTGCGTTGACGACGCCAATGCTGATTGCGCCGGGCGAGACGTGGCGTGCCGAAGCGGAAGGCATCGACCTGGCGCCGTTGGTGATGAAGCTTTAGGAAAATCCCAAACCCCAAATCCCAAGTTCCAAATCCAAAGGGATCTGGAGGCAATGAAACATTTTTGTTGGATGAAGACACCAATATCCCAAAAATCGGAGGAACTGCTTGGGATTTGGGCTTTCGGATTTGGGTTTTGGGATTGACTTACGCAGCGGCGCGATCGATGCGGACAACGGTGCCCCGCGCGGTCCAGCGGAGAAACGATCCTTCGACCAGCGCGTCGATCACCAGACGTGACGCTTCGTGATCCAGTCCCCATAATTTGGCGGCTTGCGGCAGCGTGAGCTGCAGACCGGGCATCTCGTTGAACTCACTTCTCACACGATGTACGAGTCGGTGTAAATCCATGGCAAGCCCATGAGCAACAGATGGGCCAAGTCGGGCGCGGGACCGCGGCGGTGCAGAATGCTCAATGTTTTCTCGCGTGCTGGCGAAATGCGGTGCGCCAGGTCGCGTCGCGGCTGCGTGTTTTGCGACAGCCGCGCGTATTTTCACGCGTGACTGTGACATTTATGTTGGGAGATTGTGGGCCGTGACCTCTCCATTCGATCCAAGCCCGCTCGCGTCACGCATCGACGCGGAAGCGGAAGTGCGCGACCGCGACCTCGGGTTCGGCAGGGTTGTCAGCGGCAACCGAGCGCGGCGTCTGCTCAATCGTGACGGCTCGTTCAACGTCGTGCGCGAGGGGCTCGGAGTCGTGGCGACGGTCGCGCCGTATCACCTGCTGCTGACGATCTCATGGGCAGGGTTCATCGGCGTCGTCACGCTGCTGTACCTGGTGTTGAACCTCGTGTTTGCGCTCTTGTTCCTGGCGTGCGGTCCCGATGCCCTCGCCGGTCCTGCCGTTCATATGCTGGGCGGCCCGTTCAGTCAGGCGTTTTTCTTCAGCATTCAGACGTTTGCCACCATCGGCTACGGCCAGATCGGGCCGAACGGCCTCGCGGCGAACGGGCTCGTGACGATCGAGGCGCTCGTTGGGCTCATGTATCAGGCGCTTGCGACCGGATTGCTGTTCGCGCGCTTCGCGCGGCCGACGGCCTCCATCGTGTTCAGCCGCCAGGCGATCATTGCGCCGTATGCGGGCATGGAATCGCTCCAGTTCCGTATTGCAAATCGCCTCCGCCGCAATGAGATCATTGAGCTCGAGGCGCAAGTGCTCTACACGTCGTTCGAAACCAACGATCGCGGTCAGCCCGTTCGTCGATACCGGCTGCTGCCGCTCGAACGCAACAAGGTGACGTTCTTTCCGCTGGCGTGGACGATCGTGCATCCCATTGACGAGAACAGCCCGCTCTGCGGAAAGTCGCGCGAGGATCTCGAGCATGCGGAGGCCGAAATTCTCGTGCTGCTGACGGGCGTGGATGAAACCTATGAGCAGTCTGTCCATGCGCGTACGTCGTACCGGGCGGACGAAATCGTGTGGCATGCGAGGTTCCGATCGGTGTTTCGTGGCATCTCGGCGTCGGATCTGCTCTCCATCGACGTGAGCCGCCTGAACGACATCGAACAGGCTTGACGTGAGTAGGTCATGGACTGGAAAGAACTGAAGCAAAATTTCGGCGATTTCGTGCACGGCTACTTCGTCTCCGAGTACGAGCGGAAGCTGCGCGAACAGTTCGTCGACCTCAACGATCTGTTCATGCTGCAGTGCTTCATGGAGCTCGTCGGCCTGCCGAACCCCGCTGCAATCTACCTGCTCGACGTCTATCCCTTCTTCCTCGAGGAGTTCCATACGTGGCACCGTCGCATGGGGATGGATCGTTCGCCCATCGGCAGCATGCCCTGCTGCTGAAGCGCATCCTCTTCTTCGGCGGCAAGGGCGGCGTCGGCAAAACGACGTGCGCGTCGGCGGTGGCGCTCGCGGCGAGCCGGGAAGGCAAGCGCGTGCTTCTCGTCTCCACCGATCCGGCGCATTCCACCTCTGACATCTTCGGCATGCCATTCGACGCCGATGAACGCGAGATCCATCCGCGCCTCTACGGCCTCGAAGTCGACGCGAATCTCGAGGCGCGCCGCTACATCGACAACGCGAAGGCTGGCATTGCACGCATGTTCAGCCCCGCGGTGGCGAAAGAGGCAGGGCGGCAGATCGAACTCGCGTCCTCGATGCCCGGTGTGGAGGAGGTGGCGCTGTTCGATCGCATCGGCGATTTGATCGTGGATCGGTTCGATGACTACGACCTGCTTATCTTCGACACGGCGCCGACCGGCCACACGTTGCGTCTGCTGCGGATGCCCGAGCTCGTGTCCGCATGGATCACCGCGCTGTCGAAGCGCCGGCGGGCGCTGCTCGCGCTGAACCAGGACATCGATCAGGTTCGTCTGGCGCCGGAAGCCATCAACCCCGAGGAGGACCCAATCCTCAAGACGCTCGACGCGCGCCGCGAGAAGCTCGAGCAGGTCCGCGCCCGCCTGATGCAGCACAACTTCACGGGCTTCGTGCTAGTCGTCGTTCCCGAGCGGCTGCCGATCGAAGAGACCGCGCGTGCCGCCGACATCCTTGCCGAGTCGAATGTGAACGTTTGCGAAATTGTGGTGAATCGAGTGCTGCCCGCCGATGTCGACGGCAACTTTTACCGGTCGCGGCGCGCGCAGGAACAGGTGTATATCGACGAAATCAAACGTCGTTTCGCCGCATATCCGCTCGCGTGGGTGCCGCAGCTCCCGACTGATGTTTACGGCCTGAAAAACCTCGAACAGGTGAGCGCGGTGCTGATGGGAGTGCCGGGGTAGGGGTCGATTTTACGGTCGGCGCTACGACCTTGGCCCTCCTCGGGGTATCCTGTGTGGGATGACTCGCGCCCTCCGGCGCGCTCGTCTCGCACCACTAGCCGCCCTCGTCGTCCTGTTTGCGACGATGCCGGTCACTGTCTCGTCGCTGCTTCACGACGAGAGGGACGACGCGATCTGCAACCCTGCCGTCGTCGTCCATGATGCGGCCGCGCACGGAATTAGTGCGCCCGCGACGGAGCTCCCCGATTCGCAGCACTGCGTCTTCTGCCACGCGTTCCAGTCACTGCGAGCGGTCTCCGAAGCGCTTCGCTTCGTCGCGCCGTATGTCGATGCGCGGCTGATAGCGAGCACGTCGGTCAGCCCGCTCACCACACGTCACGTTTCTTATCGCCCGGCCAGGGCACCGCCGATCGTCGCGTAACACAGGTTCCTTTTCCCAACACAGGTGGCGCGAACCTTTGTGGTTCGCGCGCGGATCTCTTTCAGATCCGCGGGAGGATATATGCGAGCGACGAAGGTGATGCGCGCGGCGGCCGTGATGGCCGTGCTTGTCGCGCCGCCGCGCGAGGCAGCAGCGCAGGCTGCCGATCAGGCGCAGCAGATCCAGCAGCAGATCGATCAACTCAAGCAAGAGTTCAACGACCGCGTGGCGGCGCTCGAGGCGCAGCTTGCCGCGTTGCAGGGAGGGCAGCCGGCTCCGCCCCCTCAACCTGCGGCACCGCCGGCACCACCACCCGCGGCGACGACCGCCGAAGTGCCGCCCGGGTCGGCCGGAGCCGGTGGCCCGACCGGAGCACTGCCCATTTACGGCACCGCCTCGCTCGGCTCGAAGATCTTTAATCCGGACATGGCGGTTATCGGAAATTTCCTTGGTGCGACGGGACGAAATACAGTGGATCCCCAACCTGCACTGGAATTGCACGAGTCCGAAGTGTCCTTGCAGGCGGTCGTCGATCCATATGCGCGCGCGGACTTCTTCCTGGCATTCGGTGAAACCGGCGTTGAGGTGGAAGAGGGCTTCCTCACGCTGACGGCGCTCCCTTCGAAATTTCTTGTCAAGGTCGGCAAGGTGCGCGCGGCGTTCGGCAAGGTCAACACCCTGCACGATCACGTGCTTCCATGGACCGATCGTCCGGTCGTCACCCAGAATCTCGTCAATGGCGACGAGGGCATCACCGATGCGGGCATCTCGGTGTCGCGTCTGCTTCCGGCGGGTCCGCTGTTCCTCGAAGCGACCGGCGAAGTGTACAGAGGCGACTCGGGAGACGTCTTCAGGTCGACCCAGCGCGGCCATCTCGCGTACGTGGGGCACCTGCGCGGTTATCACGACATCACCGAATCGACCAACATCGATCTCGGTGGGTCATATGCGCATGGCCATAATCCCGTCGGTCTCGTCAGCGGGATCGACATCGGCCGTTTCACGACGACGCTCTTCGGTGTGGACGCGACGTTGCGCTGGCGTCCGCTGACGCGAGCGATCTATCACCAGTTCGTGGGACGCAGCGAAGTCATCTGGAGCAACAGGCAACAGTTCGGCGGCACGCAGCACAGCATGGGGTATTACGCGTCGGGCGACTACCAGTTCGCCCGGCGGTGGTTTGCTGGTGGCCGCCTCGATCACTCCGATCGCGCGGACGATTCGTCGATCGTCGATAAGGGGGGCTCGGCCGTGTTGACCTACTGGCCCAGCGAATTCAGCCAGGTGCGCGGACAGTACCGACGCACGAACTATGGCGACGGGCCCACGGCGAACGAGTTCCTGTTTCAGTTTCAATTCTCCATTGGCGCGCACGGCGCGCACCCCTTCTAGGAAATGACTATGCGAACTCTCAAATTGCTTCTCCTGTTGGTGCTCGCGCTGCCCGCCGTGGCATTTGCGCAGGGCAAGTTGAATGTTGTCGCGACAACCGAAGATCTTGGCTCCCTTGCCCGCGAGGTGGGTGGTGACAAGGTGTCGGTGACGTCGCTCGCGAGGGGTTATCAGGATCCGCACTTCGTCGATCCGAAGCCCAGCTTCATTCTCGCGGTGAGCAAGGCCGACGTGCTGATTGTCGTCGGACGGGAGCTCGAGATCGGCTGGCTTCCGCCGTTGCTGACGAGCAGTCGCAACAGCAAGATTCAAACGAGCGGCAACGGATATCTCGACGCCTCGTCGAACGTGAGGATTCTCGAAATCCCGACAGGGCAAATCACGCGCGCGATGGGCGATGTCCATCCGTCCGGCAATCCGCACTACTGGCTCGAGCCGGGTAACGGACGGCGCATTGCGCAGGCGATCCGCGACAAGTTCAGCCAGCTCTCACCGGGCAACGCGTCGTACTTCGCGCAGCGCTACGCCGATTTCGACGGCCGTCTCGCCGCCGGCGAGAAACGATGGGATACCATCATGGCTCCGTACAAAGGGACCAAGCTCGTCACCTTTCACCGTTCGTGGCCCAACTTCATGGATCGGTGGGGGCTGGACGTCATCGCGTACGTCGAGCCCAAGCCCGGCATCCCCCCAACGCCGCAGCACACGATCGAGGTCATCGACGAGATGAAACGGCAGGGCGCAAAGCTGATCGTGGTCGAGCCGTACTTCGATCTCAAGACCCCGCAGGCGATTGCCAATCAGGTCGGCGGCAAAGTAATGGTCTTGGCGCCGTCGGTCGGCGGCACCAAAGAGGCAACGGACTACATTCAGCTGTTTGAGTACGACGTGAATCAGCTCGCGGCGGCATTGAAGCAAGTGACAGGAAAGTAGGTAACTGTGGACTGGACGATTTTTCTGTTCCTCGCGCCCGCGATTGCTGCCAGTCTGATCATCGCGGGCATTCACGCGTATCTCGGGTTGCATGTCGTCGAGCGAGGGGTCATCTTCGTTGACCTCTCACTCGCGCAGATCGCGTCGCTTGGGGCCGCCATCGCGGTGTGGCGGGGCTACGACGCGCACGACCCGGCGATCTACTGGATGAGTCTCGGGTTCACGCTGATTGGCGCCTTCATCTTCGCCATGGTGAAGGGACACGAGGCTGACATTCCGCAAGAGGCTATCATCGGCATCTCGTATGCGGTCGCGTCGGCTGCGGTGATCATCACGCTCAGCAAGGCGACCGGCGAGGCCGAGCATCTGCAGAACATGCTGGTGGGCAACATCCTGTCGGTGCAGTGGCCGGAGGTCGCGCTGACCGGCGCGATCTATCTCGCCATTGGCGCCTTTCACTACATCTTCCGGAAGCGTTTCCTCGAGATCTCCATCGACACGAAAGCGGCCGCGGCGCGAGGCGTCCCGGTCAGGTTCTGGGATTTTCTTTTCTATGCGTCGTTCGGCCTGGTCGTCACGCGTTCGGTCGCCATCGCCGGCGTGCTGCTCGTCTTCTGTTATCTGATCGTGCCGTCGGTTGGTGGCATGTTGTATTCGTCGCAGATCGGACGACGACTCGCGGTCGGCTGGATCATGGGCGTCGTGGTATCGATGCTGGGGATGTACCTGTCAGTGCAGCTGGATCTGCCAACGGGCGCGACCATTGTGTGCACGTTCGGAATCGTGCTCGCCCTCATGGCTGCCGTGCGGCCGTTGTTAGTGCGTCGGGCAATTCACAGTTCAAAATTCAAAATGCAAACCATAAGCGTGTCCGAACAGAAGGGGTGACCGCGTTACGAGATCATCCCCCCACCGTCGACAAACAACGTACTGCCCGTCGTGAACGGGTTCGTCATCAGCATGAGAATTGCGTCCGCGATGTCGTTCGCTTGGCCGACGCGTTTGGCCGGCAGCGTTGCCGCGGCGTGATCGAGCATCGCTTTCTTCCTGTCCGCCGGCATCGCCGCGCGAATCGGCGTGTCGATCAGGCCGGGCGAGACGGTGTTCACACGCACCGGTGAGAGCGCCAGCGCGAGGCCGCGGCCGAGGCTTTCGAGCGCCGCGTTGATGCAGCCTTGCAGCAGCGCGTCCTTGTTCGGCCGCTGACTCAAAAATCCGGAGACGAGCGTCAGCGAGCCTTCGGGTGAAATCCGTGCCAGGCGTGCGGTCTTGTACGCGCTCCAGAACTTCGCGTTCATGTTGCCGTAGGCGTCCTGAAGCGAGAGGTCGTGCAGCCCGGCCGATCGGCCGGCAGCGACGGACACGACGATGTGATCCCACTCAGGCTGTTGGGCAAAGAAAGCCTCCAGTGCTGCGTCATTCGTGGTGTCCAGCGGGACGCCGGTCGCTCCATGGCCAACCTGCGCAACCGCGGCGTTGACCTTGTCGTCCGAGCGCGAAGCGACCGTGACCTGTGCGCCGGCAGCCGCCGCACCTCGCGCGGTCGCCAATCCGATTCCCGACGATCCTCCCAAGACGAGCACACGAGTTCCCTTCAATGAACGAGGCATGAGATCTCCTTGAAGCCTCTAGCATAGCCGTGTGAAGCCGACACGGCGCGAGAGAGGGCGAGGCTCGTGGCCTGTGGGGGGCTATCGCGAGGCCGCTAGATACCCAGGACAGACAGGAGGATGCCGACGGTTATGCCCGCGATCAGACTGAATGTGAATGAGACTCGGCGAGGCGGCGGCGGCACCGCTCTGCGGTGGTTGCATATTTCTGCGACCAACGACGCCCAGATCAGCACCAAACACGCATACGCCAAGGCCATGGGTTGCACTCCGTCCAGATTTCCCCAGTCACCTGGTGTATCGGTTGCTTGGCTGTCGGTACTGAAACTCTTCGTCTGACTCTTTGTGTCTCAGTGGCCCGCGACCGACGCCATCAGGTGTGCGCATCGAATTTCGTGCCGCGCGTCTCGGGACCCAGCCAGATCACGACCGCCACTGTGAGTCCCGCCACGGCAATGACCAGCGCCATCGCCGTGGCGAGCGGCATCCCCTGTTGCTGCAGCGCGCCGATGAACGTAGGCGTGATCGAGCCGATCGCGGCGCCCGCATGGTACGCGAGCCCGGGACCGACGCCGCGGACAATGGTGGGGAACCGCTCCGTAAGGTAGGTTGGCGCCATCCCCCAGATGCCGATGCCGCAAATCCCCATCACGACTGCCCCGATCCACATCGGCGTGGCGCTCGTTGTCAGCGTATAGAGCGGCACCGCGGCGACGCCGAGCAGTGCTGCCAGCGTAATCGTGCCGCGACGACCGAGACGTCTGTCGGAAACGGTTCCCCAGACGGGATTGCCGAGCGCCTGTCCGAGGTTGAGGGTGACGAGATACGCCAGCGGCTCGATGCCTCTCGATCGGAGCAGCGTCGCATACCAGAACGTGATCGCGTAGTACGAAAACATGAACGCGGTCATCAGCAGCGCGCATTGGACAGTCGTGCCGATGAGATCGCGTTGGAACAACCGCACAACCGGCGCGCGCTCGGTGCGGCCGGTCGTTTCAACGTGTTTCCGCCGCTCGAGCCAGACAGGACTTTCAGGAACGCGCGCAGCAATCCAGGGCACCAGCGCCAGTGGAATAATGCCGATGCTGAGCATCACCCGCCAGCCGAGCGCGGGGTCGAATTGCGGATATAGGAACCGGAACGCGAACGCCGCGAGGATGAACCCCCACGCGAACCCGCCCTGGAGCAGGCCCGATGCGGTTCCACGCAGATGCGCCGGCCAGTGCTCGAGCGTCAGCGGCATCCCCGCCGCCCACACACCGCCCATGCCGATGCCGAACAGCGCTCGCAGGGCGAACAGCATCGGATACGACGTCGAGAAGCCGCTGAGAAATGCAAAGATCGACAGCCACAGGATCGACAGCATCAGCGGCGGCTTGCGTCCCCAGCGGTCCGCCATCGTGCCGGCGACGACGCCGCCAACGAGACGCATCACGAGCGTGACCGTTCCGAGCGCACCTGCGAGTACGGCATCGACCGCAAATGTTTTCTGGATGTCGATGAGGATGAACGTCAGAACCGTGAAGTCGAAGCCGTCGAACATCCAGCCGAGAAAGGTCGCGGCAAAGGCGCGCCACTGATCGCGCGTCAGCTCTCGGAATCGATTGGTCGCTGGTGGTTGGTGGTTCGTAGTCGTCACCGCGACGAGTCTTTTATCATCAACCGCACACCACCAACCACTCACCACGAACAAGCTAAGATCATGAGAGATCGTTCGTAGGGGCCGGCTTGAGCCGGCCCTTCGTGTCATGACTAGCAAACAACATTGGGACACGGTGTACGCGACCAAGGGCGAGCACGACGTCAGCTGGTTTGAGCCGTCCCCCGTCGTGTCCCTTCAACTGATCGACGCAACCGGTCTTGCCGACCAGACGTGTGTACTCGACGTGGGCGGTGGCGAGTCGCGACTTGTCGATGCCCTGCTCGCGCGCGGCGTCACGTGCATCGCCGTGCTCGACGTCGCGCACGAGGCACTGGTACGCGCGCAAGCGCGACTCGGCGACAAGGCTCGGGACGTCGACTGGATTCAGGCCGACGTCATCGGCGCATGGTCATGGAAAGAGGTGGATATCTGGCACGACCGCGCGGTGTTTCACTTCCTGACCGAGCGCGCCGATCGCGACAGCTATAAAGCGAGACTGGCGAAGATGCTGAAGCCGGGCGGCTTCGCGATCCTCGCCACGTTCGCGCCCGACGGACCGGAGAAATGCAGCGGGCTGCCCGTCGCGCGCTACTCGCCGGAGACGCTCAGTTCTGAACTTGGTGACGGATTCGTCCTCGTCGATTCGCGCCGCCACACCCACACCACGCCGTGGGGCGCCCTGCAGGCCTTTCAGTACTCTCGATTCATCCGACGTTAATCCTTGTACGGATCGAAGGTCTCGCGGCCTGCCATTGCAACGCCGATTGGCTTCAGCGTGTACAGGATGTCGATCGTGTCGCCGTGATACGCCAGCACATCCGACAGGCGCTTGTAGCATTCGGGTGCCTCGTCGGCCCCGCCGCCGCGTAGTTCGACGCCCTGGGTGCGGAGCGTGTCCTGCCATTGGCGCCAGTTCACTCTGCCAGGTTTCACGCAGCGCCCACCTTTCCATTTGCCCTTGGCTTCCATGCGACCCATCACGCGTCCTGCGCCATGCACCGTTGAATAGAGCGCACGCTGTGAGGCCGCCGACTCCTTGCCGCGAACAATCACCGCATCGTCGCCCATCGATCCGCCCACGAACCCGAACTGGCCGGGAAATGCGGGCGTGGCTCCCTTCCGGACAACGAGCCATTTCTGGCCGCCGTGTTCTTCCCACCAGGCGAAGTTGTGATGATTGTGGACGCGCAGTTCGTCGCGTGCACCGAGAAGCCGCAGCACGCGGTTCACGACCCAGTCGCGTCCGGCATAGGCATACTCGCCGGCGATATTCATCGCGGCGAGGTAATCGTCAGCCAGCGGAGTTGCCAGTTGAATCGTCGATGGACGTGCGTCCATGCTGTCGTTGGCGCGGTCGCCCCATTTCCTGCCGGCCGCGAGCGCGAGGAAGCCGGAAGCGGTCTTGTGGCCGAAACCACGCGATCCGAAGTGCACGCCGACCCAGAGCCGGCCGTCGGCGCGGTCTTCGAGCAGATCGACGTAGTGGTTGCCGCTGCCGACCGTGCCGAGCTGCGAGCGTGCAAGATCGAGGAGCGCGCGTTGTTGCGGAACGGGGCTGTGCGCGATGGCGTCGAATACCGGCGCGTCGCGAATCGGCTCGTCGTTTCTGCGCCCGACCCCGAACGAGATCGTTGTCCAGATCTCGTCCATCACGTTGTTCACATCGAGATCGGCGGCGGTCAAATCCGTGCGGACCGCGCAGTTGCCGCACGCGATGTCGTAGCCGACACCAGCCGGCATGACGACCGATTGCGACGCGAGCACGCCGCCAATCGGCATCGAATAGCCTTTATGGTGATCCGCGCACAACACGCCGCGCGCTTCGTCACCACCGGCATCGAGGCAGCGATCGAGCTGCTTGCGTGCGTCCTCTTCGACTGGACCAAACGCGACGAACTCATGTGCGGCTGGCATAAGAGGAAGGCGGACCGTAAACGTTCGCCTCCACGGTTCGCTTCCTACAAACCTTGAACCAACGAATCCCTAGTCACCAATCCCGGATCCCGAACCCCGGCCAGGCGGAGCCAGTTCAGGCGAACATCTAGATCCCGCTGACAATAGGGAGAAAAGTGTAAATGAAAGGGGAAGTGGAGGGGGTATTCCACCTGGAAGCCGGTTTCCTGTACGATCCGCGGCAACAAAGTCACGCCCTCAGCCAAATGGTCTTCCTGAGGAGGAGACATGTCGAAGATTTCGCTTGGAATGCTCGCAGCGGCTGCCATCTTCATGTGCACGATCGCACCCGCCGCGGGTCAGAGAAACGGCGGCGTCGCCGACCTGCCTGATGGTCCGGGCAAGGAAGTCGTCGCGCAGGAGTGCACGAAGTGCCACGGTCTGAACAACATCACCCAGTCGTGGGGCTTCAACGAGAAGGACTGGCGCGAGACGTTCGATTCGATGGTGAAGCTGCCAGACGACAAGGCGAAGGTCATCGCCGCGTATCTCGGCAAGACGTTCCCTGAGCGTCCGGATCGGCCCAAGACCGTCGTCGTGCCAGGCGATCTGAAGGTCAACATCAGAGAATGGGTCGCGCCGACGCTCGGGTCTCGACCGCACGATCCGCAGGCCGCGCCTGACGGCACCATTTACTGGGCCGGCATGTGGGGCAACGTGATCGGCCACGTCGATCCGAAAACCAACGCGATCAAGGAATATCCGCTCCCGACGACGAGAACCGGTCCGCACGGCCTGACGATGGACAAGGACGGGAACGTCTGGTTCGCGGGAAACTTTGGCGGACTGATCGGCAAGCTCAATCCAAAGACCGGCGAGGTCAAGGAATACAAGATGCCGGATCCGAACGCGCGCGATCCGCACACGCCGCTCTTCGACAAGAAGGGGATGCTCTGGTTCACGCTGCAGAACGCGAACATGGTCGGCCGATTGAACCCGGCGACCGGCGAGATCAAGCTCGTGACGATGCCGCAGCCGCGGTCGCAGCCTTACGGCATGGTGATGATGGCGGACGGCAGTCCCTTCATCTGCGAGTTCGGCGCGAACCGTCTCGCGAAGTTCGATCTCGACACGATGGCGATCACCGAGTACGAGCTCCCGAACAAGGACTCGCGTCCGCGTCGCCTGACGATCACCAAGGATGACGTCGTGTACTACGCGGATTACTCGCGCGGCTATCTGGGGATGTACAACCCGAAAACCAAGGCTTCGAAGGAATGGCCGTCGCCGAGCGGTCCCAAGTCGCAGCCCTACGGGATCGTCCAGGTGAACGGCATCATCTGGTACAACGAATCGGCAATCCGGCCGAACACGATCGTGCGGTTCGACCCGAAGACCGAAAAGTTCCAGAGCTGGATCATCCCCGCGGGCGGCGGCGTCGTCCGTAACATGAGCGTGATGCCGAACGGCAACATCGCCATGGCCGAGAGCGGTGTGAACCGGGTTGCTCTCGTCGAGGTGAGCGGAAAGAGCAACGGGACCAACTAGGTACGGAAGGCCTGGTCCTTTCGGACCCGGCCTTCTTTTTTTCGGCCTTAGGCCTCAGCTTCCATTGCCACCGCTGGCGCCGACCCGGGTTCCTCCTTCGAGCCAAGCACCACGCGTCTCGGCCGCCGGCGCGTGAGCCACAGCCGCGCGTTCTCGATATACACGTAGTAGACCGGCGTGATGTACAGCGTCAGGAGCTGCGACACCACCAGTCCGCCAACGACAGCCAGGCCAAGCGGACGCCGTGATTCGCCGCCGGCGCCCAGTCCCAGCGCAATCGGCAACGTCCCGACGAGCGCCGCCATTGTCGTCATCATGATTGGCCGGAAGCGGACGAGACACGCCTCGTGGATGGCCTCGCGGGGCGAGAGGCCGCGTTCGCGCTGCGCGGCTACGGCGAAGTCCACCATCATGATCCCGTTCTTTTTCACGAGCCCGATGAGCATGATGATGCCGACAAACGCGTAGAGACTCAGCTCCGCCTTGAACACCAGCAGCGTCAGCAAGGCGCCGAATCCGGCAGCCGGCAGCCCCGAGAGAATCGTCAACGGATGCGTGAAGCTCTCGTACAGCACGCCAAGGACGATGTAGATGACGACGATCGCCATCACCAGAATCAGGCCGAGGCCGCGCAACGATTCCTGAAACGCCTGTGCGGCGCCCTGGAAGCTGGTGGTGACCGTCGAGGGAAGCGTCGTCTCGGCTGTCGTCTGAATTTCGGAGACCGCGTCGCCCAGCGCCACTCCCGGTTTCAGGTTGAATGCAATCGTGACGGACGGCAGCTGACCGGTGTGCGAGACGGTCAACGGTCCGACGTCGGTCGAGACCTTTGCCAGCGTGTCGAGCGGAATCAACCTTCCGCCCGACGCGCGGACGTAGAGCATCGACAACGCCGCCGGATCGCGCTGAAATTCGGGCGCGACCTGCATCACGACCTGATACTGGTTGTTCGGCGCGTAGATTTGTGACACCTGACGTGTGCCATACGCGTTGTTGAGCGCCGTCTCCACCTGGTTCACCGTCAGGCCGAAGGCCGAGATTCTGTCGCGGTTCATGTCAACGCGAACCTGCGGGTTCTTCACCTGGAGATCGCTGCTGACGTCTTCGAGTCCGGCAATCCCGCGGATCTTCTCCTCGAGAATGGGCGCCCAGTGATAGAGCTCGGTCGTGTCGGTGTCCTGCAGCGTGAACTGATACGGGCTGCGCGCGCCCTGCTGGCCGCCCAGGTTGATCTGCTGCGGCATGTTCATGAACACGCGCAAGCCTGGCACCTGAGACACCAGCGGGCGCAGCGAGTTGATGACCTCTTGCGCGGTTTGCGTGCGCTGATCGCGCGGTTTGAGATCGATGTTGACATTGCCGCGATTGCCGTTCGCGAAGTTCGACAGGCCGTTGATGCTCGGGTTGTGGCCGATGATCTCGGCGATCTGCTGTTCCTTCCGCACCATGTCGTCGAAGCCGATGCCCTGTACCGCCTCGGTCGTCACGTTGATGCGGCCAACGTCCTCGTTCGGGAGGAAGCCCTTTGGTATCAGCGTGAACAAGTAGGCCGTCGCGCCGATCAGCACGATCGAGATCGCCATGGTGAGCGCGTGGAAGCGGAGGCTCTGCCGCAGCGTGACGTCATAAACCCGTCGCCACGCATCGAACATCGCTTCGGTCGCGTTGTAGAACCAGCCGTGGTGTTGCTCCTCGGGCGGCGTGAGGAAGCGGCTGCAGAGCATCGGCGTCAGGCTGATCGACACGAAGCCGGACACGAGAATCGCGACCGCGATGGTCACCGCGAACTCGTTCAGCAGCCGGCCGACGATGCCGCCCATGAACAGCACGGGGATGAACACGGCGACGAGCGCCAGCGTCATCGACACGATCGTGAAGGCGATCTCCTTTGAGCCTTCCATCGCCGCGCGCATCGGCGTCTTCCCCATCTCCATGTGCCGGACGATGTTCTCGAGAATGACGATGGTGTTATCGACGATGAAGGCAACGGAGAGGATGAGCGCGAGCAGCGACAGGTTGTCGAGGCTGTAATCCAGCAGATACATCACCGCGAACGTGGCAACGAGCGACACGGGCAGCGTCAGGCTGGGAATCACGGTCGCGGAGATATTGCGGAGGAACAGGAAGATGACCAGCACCGCGAGCGCGATGGTCAGCAGCAGCGTCATCTTGATGTCCTGAACGGACTCGCGAATGGCGATGGACCGATCGCTGCGGATATCGAGCGTGATCGACGGCGGCAACTGCGCCCGGAACTCCGGCAGGAGCGCTTTGACCGCGTCCACGACGGCGACGACATTGGTGCCGGGCTGCTTCTGCACCGACAGGGAGATCGCGCGCTCGCCGTTGAACCAGAACGGCGACTTGTCGTTCTCGATGCCGTCGTAGACGTGCGCAATCGCGTCGAGCCGCACCGGGTTTCCGTTGCGATAGGACACGATCGTCGAGGCATATTCGCGGGCGCGCAGGAGCTGTCCGTTCGCCAGGATGGTGTAGGTGTGGTCCGCGCCGTAGATGGTTCCGGTCGGCAGATTCACGTTGGAAGCCTGGATCGCCGAGGCTGCCTCGTCGATGCCGATGCCGTACGCCGACAGGTTGCGCGGGTCGAGATCGATACGCACCGCGTATTTCGCCGCTCCGCCCACCTGCACCTGCGCGACACCCGGCACCGTCGAGATGCGCTGCGCAATCGTCGACTCCGCGTACTCGTCGACCTGCGAGGTCGGCAGCGTGGACGAATGCAGCACCAACTGCATCACCGGGTCGTCGCCGGGGTTCACCTTCTGATACGAGGGCGGCGCCGGCATCTGCGTCGGCAACTGACGCGTCGTGCGGGCAATCATCGACTGCACATCGGCGGCCGCGGCATCGATGTCGCGATTGAGGTTGAACTGCAGCGTGATCGTGGTGAAGCCGAGCGAGCTGTTCGAGTTGATCGAATCGAGACCAGGAATCGTCGCGAACTGCTTTTCGAGCGGCAACGCGACCGCGGCGGCCATCGTCTCCGGGCTGGCGCCCGGCAGGTTCGCCTGCACGCGAATCGTGGGGAAGTCGATGGTCGGCAGGTCGCTGACCGGCAGCAGGCGGTACGACATCGCGCCGAAGACCATCAGACCCAGGACGATCAGGGTCGTGGCGATCGGCCGCTTGATGAAGAGGGCGGAGAGGTTCATCGCGTCGCGACCTGTGCGCTGTCTGGCTGCGACGCGTCTGATTTCACCTTGATGTGACTGCCCGCGACGAGACGGAGTTGACCGTCGGTGATGACGGTTTCGCCAGGCTTCAGCCCCTCTTTGACGACGCTTTCGCCGCCGCTTGTCCGGTCGACCGAGACCGAACGGAGATCGACGGTTTGATCGGGCTTGACGACGAACGCGAAGTCACCCTGTTGCCCGGCCTGGATCGCGACCGTGGGGACGACGATCGCCGATGGGTCCGTTCGCAGCGTCACGACAACGTTCACAAACTGGCCGGGCCACAGCCGTCGGTCCTCATTTGGAAACGATCCTTTGACCTTGATGGTGCCGGTCGTCGGATCGACAGCGTTGTCGGTGAAGGTGATGTGCCCCATCGACGCGACAGTCTCCGATGGTGCATTTGCCTCGACGCGGAGCGTTCGTTCGGCGAGGTACCGCTTAAAGGCCGGCAGCTGTCCCTCCGGAATCCCAAACGAGACGTTGATCGGCGCGATGCGGTTGATGACGACCAGTGGCGTGGCGTCGTTGGCGCGAACCAGGTTGCCAGGATGGACGATCAGTGCGCCGGTACGGCCGGAGATGGGCGCCTTGATGGTCGCGTATTCCAGCTGGACCTTCGCGTTCTCGATGGCGGCGCGATCCGCTTCCACCGTGGCGTCGAGCGCCGCCGCTGCCGTTGCGCTCGTCTGCATTTCCTGACCCGACACGAGACCGCGTGCCGCGAGCGTCTGGTACCGCCCCGCCTGCGTTCGGGCATTCGATGCCTGCGCGGAATCGCGCGCGAGGTTGGCCTCGACCTGCGCGAGCGTGGCTTCCAACGGCCGTCGATCCAACGTGAAGAGCACTTGTCCCTCGGTCACGTCGTCGCCTTCGTTGAAGTTCACCGAGGTGATGGCGCCGGTGATTTGAGCGTGGACCGCGACCGTGGATTCCGCTTCCGCCGTTCCGATGACACGAATCTCGAGCGGCATCGCCTTGCGAACGACCGGAGCCACCGTGACGAGCACCGCGTTGTCTTCTGCCGACGGTCGTGCGGCTTGCACCGGCGCTGATGTCTTCGAACAACCGCCGATCACCGTTGCTGCGGCGAGTGAGAAGGGGAGAACAAGACGTGTCGCCCGCGTATGGCGATCACGCCGCCGTAATTGCATTGCCATGCTCCTCCGTGGTCGGCCTCGTAGCGGCCTGCGGTTGACGGGTGCCGCCTTCGACGTATAACGGCAACTCGAGCGCGACGACGAAGCCGCCGCCATCCGCGTTTGCGGCTGTGGCGGTTCCTCCGTGCACCTCGAAAACGCGTCGTGTAATCGCGAGCCCTAACCCGGTGCCGTTCTGGTTGTTGTCCGTCTGCAGGCCGCGATAGAAGGGAACGAACAGCCTCTGGACGATCTTGTCCGGCACGCCAGGGCCGCGGTCGCGGACGCAGATGACGACCGCAGGACCGCTGGCGGCGACACGACGTTCGAGCGAGATCTCGACGCTCGTGCCGTCGGCAGTGTGACGCACTGCATTCCGCACGACGTTTTCGACGGCGCCCCGGACCAAATCGGCCGAGCCACTGACGAGGCAGTTCCGATCGCCGGCCACCGCGACGGCACAACCTCGCGGACGCGCTTCGTACTCGGCATCGGTGGCGACTTCTTCGACAAGCGCCGCGATGTCGAACACACCCCATCGTTCCAAGCCGACGCCGCTATCCACCCGCGCCATCGTCAAGAGCTGTCCGATCAGTGTGTTGAGCCGCTCCGTTTCGAGTTCGATGCGATCGAGATGCTCGACGACGCCGGGGACGCTGTGACGGCGGGCGAGACCAAGTGCGACGTTCAGGCGCGCGAGCGGTGAGCGAAGCGCATGCGATACGTCGGCAAGCAGTTGACGCTGCGCGGTCACCAGCGTCTCGATGCGGTCTGCCATGCCATTGAAATCACGTCCCAAGTCGGCCAGTTCGTCGCCTCTATTCAAGACATCACGGTCGATGCGCGTCTCGAGCTGCTCGCGTGCAATCTTCTTGGTGGCCGAGCGGAGCCGATCGATCGGCGCGGCGATGTGCCGGGCAAGCACGAAGCAGAAGAGCCCTGCCACGCCGACCACCGCGGCCAGGCGCACGGCGGATGCCCTGGTCGGCCGTCCACTGAAATCGGCGGAGAGCAGCTCGAACACGGGCCGCGTCAGCACCGACGGTTCGGGGAAATCGACCACCACGACATACGGCGTGCCGTTCGCGTCGATCGCGCGTTCGGCAATGATTCGCTCCACCGGATCGACCCGTTGCGTCCATCCGGAGGACTGCGCCAGCGCGTTGACCGTCGCGAGCACCGGTTGTGGCGCCTCGCGGTCGAACACCTCGTGCCCGTTCGCGTCGAACATGTAGTTGAGCACACCGGGATCCGCCTGGAACGATCCGACGTACTCCTCGAGCGCCACCGAACCTTTCGTCCTGAGGATGTGTGTCTCCTGCCGTGCCCAGAGATCAACGCGAGGCCCGTATTTCTCCTGCCACAGGCGATCGTCCTGAGCACGTGAGTGGGTCAGTTCGGTCAACCCGATGAGCGTCCCGCTGACGACAAGTACGCCCAGCCAGAACCACAGAAACACCTTGATGTGAAGGCGCATCTATTTCTCCAGGGCTCCGGACGATTGCCGGAGCGTGTACTGGTACCCGACGCCGCGGAGCGACTTGATCCGGTCCAGACCATCGGGGCCGGGACCGAGCTTGCGGCGCAAGTTGCTGACATGGGTATCGATGCTGCGATCGAATGGAGAAAAGGGTCTGTTCAGGACCGTGCGCACGAGCTCGTCGCGAGCGATGGCGCTTCCAGCGTTGCGCAGGAGCGCCTCGAGGAGATCGAACTCGACGGTGGTCAGTTCGATCGTTTCACCACGGCGGCGAACGATCCGCGACGCTTTGTTGATCGAGACGTCGTCGACAATCAGGTCACCTGGAACGCGGACGTCGAGCGCACCGCGTTCGACGCCAGACCGCCGCAGAATCGCTTCGATGCGAGCGCACAATTCCCGCGGGTTGAACGGTTTCGCCAGGTAGTCGTCGGCCCCCATCTCGAGGCCGAGGATTCGATCCTGCTCGTTGCCGCGCGCAGTCAGCATCAGCACCGGCATGCGAGTGCGCGCACGCAGCTGCCGGAGCACCTCGAAGCCGCGCACGTCAGGGAGCATGACGTCGAGCACGACCAGCGCGTGTTCGCCCGACAGTGCCCGTTCGACACCCTCAGTGCCGGTGTGGACCGACTCCACGTCGTACCCCTCTGGGAGTAGGTATTCGGACAACAGCTGACATAGCTCGGTGTCATCGTCGACAACGAGGAGATGACGCGTCGCGGGCATCTCGCTGGTGTCAGACGGATATCCAGTCATAGGTATCGGGCGCGCCGCGTCAGGCCGAACAGCGAGTATCTGCGGTGCCGACGGCGGCGGATGTCAAGATTTGTCAAGGGGCTACGGGCTTCCAATCGACAAATCTTGACCTGAAACGACAAAACTAATCATCCATGCTACAGGGCCTGCGACAGAGTGGGGTGGCGTGTCTCGTCTTCCTCACCTGCCCTTCGCAGCTCTTCTGATTCTGATTCCGGCATCAACCATTGTCAGCACCCAGACGGACTTCATGGCGAGCGTGGACCTGGTGCCGATGGATGTGTGTGTCACCGACCATTCGGGGCGTCCTGCCCAGGTCCGGCCCGACGAGCTGATCGTGCTCGACAACGGAGTCCCTCAGCAGATCGCGCTGTTTTCGCCGGGAGACCGTCTGCCCCTGGCGGTCACACTACTGGTCGATGGTAGTCGGAGCATGAACCGTGGCCTGCTGGACCAGGCGAGAGCCGGGGCGGCGACGCTCCTCGATCAGCTTCCGGACGATTCCCTCGTCGAGGTGATGTCGTTCAACGACCAGCCGGCGATTCTGTATCCAATGGGCACCGATCGCCGCGCCGCGGCGTCGGCGCTTTCGGAGGTGACGCCAATTGGCGGGACGTCGCTGTATGAGGCGGTCCTGGTCGCCATTCGGCGGCAGCAGCACGCCGAACGAACCCGGTACCACACCTACCGGGAGGTGATCGTCGTCCTCACCGATGGCGAAGATACCTGGCGACGGGTGGATTTCGATGTCGTACTTGACGAGGCACGGCGCAGCAGCATTCTCGTGTATCCCGTCGTACTTCCTCCGCACGATGCGCCAGAGAGCGGGACGCCGTGGCAGATGATGCAGCTGGCGCTCGACACGGGGGGCAAGACCGTCGCCGCGCATCACCCCGGCGATCTCGCGAACATTTACCAGCAGATTGCCGCGGACGTGAGGAATCTATATCGCGTCGGCTTTGTGCCATCACCGCTCGTGCGTGATGGCGCATGGCATCAGGTCCAGGTGCGTGCGACACGCGACGACGTCGTCGTTCGCACGCGCTCAGGCTATTACGCGTCCGCGCGCTGATCGCGGGCGCGCGGCGTGTCATGCCGGCGCCATACGTGCCTTGACGCGTCCGAGGTGCAACGCGATCGCGATGGCGAAGAGCGCCAGCCCCACTGCGTCCGACACCGTGCCTGCGTAGAACAACAACAGCCCACCGGTGGTCGCAAGCGCGCGCTCCAGCATGTTCGCGGTCGTCCGAATCCATCCTCCCAGTCCCGCACTAAGGGCAAGGATGCCGATAGCCGCCGTGGCTGTGGCTGTCACTACATCGCCGAGCGGCGCCTGCAACAGCAATCCCATGCCTTCCTTGCTCAACGTGAACGCGAACGGGAACACGAATGCCGGCAGCGTGTACTTCCAGGTCAACATCATCGTGGGCACCGGCCTCGCGCCTGTGATCGCCGCTGCGGCAAACGGCGACAGCGCGGTTGGTGGGCTGACTTCCGAGAGCACCGCGTAATAGAAGATGAACATGTGGGCGGCGAGATCAGGCACACCGACCTTGGTCATTGCCGGCGCCACCATCACCGCGGCGATGATGTACGACGCGGTCACGGGCACTGCGAGCCCGAGCATCCAAATCGCGAGTGCGGAATAGAGGACCGTCAGGAAAAGCTGTCCGCCGGCCAGATCGACGATGAGTCCGGAAATCTTCAGGCCGAGTCCGGTCAGCGTGACGGTGCCGACGATGATGCCGGCCGTGGCGGTCGTTGACGCGACGGGGAGCACGCTGCGCGCGCCGGTGTACAGCGCGCGTAGCAGGCGACGCGGCCAGAGCGCATTCTCGCGATCAACGAAGCTCAGCGCCACGGCGATCACCATCGAGAAGAACACCGCGCGGAAGGGCGACATCCCGAGGATCAGCATGATCGGAATGCCGATCACGGCGAGGAAGTGATAACCGTGCCGTTTCGTGAGCTGCCACAGTGGCGGTGTGGCAATCGGGACGGCGCGCGCTCCCGCCCGCCGCGTGTCGGCCTCGATCATCAGGAAGATCGAAAAGAAGTAGAGCAGCGCCGGCATCGCGGCCATCACAATC
>DASTZI010000218.1:0-3837 GCA_035764385.1 Vicinamibacterales bacterium | reverse complement strand
GTCAGCATGCCGGCGACCAGATCGGCAATGGCAACGCCGACGCGAAACGGCGGACCGTCCGGATCGCCGGTGATGCTCATCAGACCGCCTTCGGCCTGCATTACTGCGTCGTAGCCTGCCTCGAAACGTCGTGGACCTGTTTGTCCGAACCCGGAGATCGACGCGAAAATCAGCCTCGGCCGCGCGTCTTTGAGTGACGGGTAGTCGAGGCCCATTCGCGTCAGCGTTCCCGGCCGGAAGTTCTCGACGATGATGTCGGCGCGATCGAGGAGACGATCGAGGATGCGTCGTCCTTTCGGGCGTTTGAAGTCGAGCGCGATGCTTTCCTTGTTGCGGTTGGTGCCGAGAAAATAGGCGCTCTCGCCGCCGACAAACGGCGGACCCCAGGCGCGTGTCTCATCGCCGTCTCCCGGACGTTCTACCTTGATGACGCGCGCTCCCATGTCCGCCAGGAGCATCGTGCAATAGGGGCCGGAGAGGACGCGCGTGAGGTCGAGAACGGTTACGCCATGAAGCGGGCCATCGTCGGGCATGTCGGGTCCATTCTAGCGAGGCCTGCCACAGACTTGACGGCATCTATGCCTCGCTAGTCTGCAGTGTTGGCTTTGCCCCGCTTCGCGGGGCTAGCCGTCTTGCCCGGGGAAAGTCTGACTCACTTGTCGGAGAGTCGAGCGGGTCAAGCCGGCTCATGACAACAACCTGGACGATGCGATTGACGTCAGAATCCGAGAGCCACGAAGATCACGACGATAGCCACCAAGGACACCAGATCACGAAGATAGGGCCACGAAGGTCACGAAGACACGAAAGGTCAAGTTTGGGAGTTGGGAGTTGGCGCTTGGGAGTTGAGTGATCTGACACGTTAGATTGGAGATAGCGGTGAGATTGGCAGCCCTGTTGGTTCTTCTGTTTCTGCCCGGCACAGCGCTCGCTCAGCAGCCGGTTGCGACGCCTGCCGAGCCGGTGGTCGTTGTCAGCGGCGAAGGGCTGGTGCAGGCCGTGCCGGATCGCGCGTGGATCACCATTGGCGCCGAATCACGCGCCCCGAGTCCGCGCGAGGCGCAGCGCCGCAACACGGAGTTGATGCGCCCGGTGCAGGACAAGCTTCGTTCAGCCGGCGTACCCGCCGACGCAGTGCGCACGACCGGGTACGACGTGCAATACGAGTGGGACTTCGTCAACGGCAAGCGCGTCGGGCGCGGATACGTCGCCAGGAACACGATTGAGGTTCGCATCGACGCGATCGACAAAGTCGGCGAATACCTCGAGATCGCCGTCGGGTCGGGCGCCACCTCGCTGAACGGGATCCGGTTCGATATCAAGGATCAGGGCAAGCTCGAACGGGAAGCCATCCGCCAGGCGGTCGCGGACGCCCGCGCGAAGGCAGATGCGGCCGCGGCCGGGGCCGGACGAGCAATCGATCGCATTTTGCGCATCGACGAGCAGGGTGTTGCGTCCCCGCCGATGCCGGTGCCGTACCTTCGCGCGACGGCCCAGGCCACTGCGGCCGATGCGGCGCCGCCAATTGCGGCCGGGCAGATCGAGATCCGGGCGCGAGTCAGCCTGACTGCCGTACTGAAGTGATCGTGGCGAACTCCCAATACCCAATTCCCAACTTCCGGAACCGGGCGGGGATTGGGAGTTGGGAGTTGGGAGTTGAAGAATAGAATTGTCGTTTTGAGATGACCCCGACTGACTATGCCCGCGCCCGCCGGATGCTGATGCGCCGCGACCCGGTCATCGCCACGCTGATTCGGCAGCACGGCGCATGCGGGTTGGAATCGGCGCAGCGCGCGGACCCATTCCACGCGCTCCTCCACGCGATCATCGCGCAGCAGTTGTCGACCAAGGCGGCGCGGACCATCGAATCGCGGTTCACCGCGCTCTTCGGTGGCAACCCGACTGCGGCCGCGGTCGCCGGTGCATCCGAGGGCCAACTCCGAGCCGTGGGCCTCAGCACGCAGAAGATCAAGTACATGCGCGACCTGTGTGCGCGCGTCGTAGATGGATCGCTGGATCTCCACTCGCTCGGCTCGCTGGCCGACGAGGAGGTGATCGTCGCGTTGACGGCGGTCAAAGGGATCGGTCGATGGACGGCCGAGATGTTCCTGATGTTCAGGCTGCATCGCCCCGATGTCCTCCCGGTCGGGGACCTCGGCATCGTGAAGGCCGTCCAAAAGGCGTATAAGCTTCGCACCGTGCCCTCGCCCGCGCGTCTGACGAAGATTGGTGAGACATGGCGGCCCTATCGATCCGTGGCCTGCTGGTATCTGTGGGCCAGCCTCGCTGCCCCAGTCGTGAAGACCGAACGCGGCTGAACACGGCCGCCCTAGACACATCATGCTGAACAAGACTTTACCCGACAGCTCGCTTGTGTTGTTGGACTCGAACAGATACCGAGCGGATAACACCGCCGATCCCGCGAGGGACGAGAGTTTCCAACATAACCGACACAAGCGAGTTAGTGAAGTAAGCCTGCTCGCTCTCCTCGTGCTGTGCCTGGCCGGATTGACCAGTTGTGTCGCAGGAAAGCAGCAGACGCAGGCGTCATCCGATATTCCGAAGCTCGCCTTCGAAAAGTACAAGCTGCCGAACGGCCTCGACGTGATCCTGAGCCGCGATACTCGCGTGCCGATGGTCGCGGTCAACCTCTGGTATCACGTTGGTCCGGCCAACGAGGAACCGGGTCGCACCGGCTTCGCGCATCTCTTCGAGCACATGATGTTTCAGAGCTCGAAGCACGTCCCGCCCGACTCGCACTTCAAGCTGCTCGAGGCCGCGGGCGCCAGCGACATCAACGGCACCACCGATTACGACCGCACGAACTACTTCGAGACGGTTCCGACCAACCAGTTGGAGCTCGCGATCTGGCTCGAGTCCGACCGGATGGGCTACCTGCTCGACAAGGTCGATCAGGCGGCGCTCTCCAACCAGCAGGACGTCGTCAGAAACGAACGCCGGCAGAGCGTCGAGAATCAGCCGTACGGTCTCGCGGAGGAGCAGCTCGTGCAGAGCCTCTTTCCGAAGGGCCATCCCTATTTCGGCAATGTGATTGGCTCACACGAAGACATTCAGGCGGTGAAGCTCGAAGACGTCCGCCGGTTCTTCCGGCAGTTCTACTCGCCGAACAACGCCAGCCTGGCGATCGTCGGCGATTTCGATCCGGCGCAGGCCAAGGCGCTCGTCGAGAAGTATTTCAGCACGCTCAAGCGCGGTCCGGACGTGCCGCCCATCAAGGCGGAGACGCCGAAAATCACGTCGGAACGGCGCAAGGTCGTGAAGGCGCGCGTCGAGCTGCCGCGTGTCTACATGGCGTGGATCACGTCGCCGATTCTGAAGCCTGGTGATGCTGACGCGGACGTCGCGTCGAACGTGCTCGGTGGCGGCCGCTCGAGCCGGCTGTACAAGAAACTCGTGTACGAAAAGCAGATCGCGCAGACAGTATCCGCGCAGCAGTACTCCCTGATCCTCGGATCGATCTTCCAGATCGAGGCCACAGCGCGCCCCGGCCACACGGTCGAGGAGTTGGAGAGTGCGATCGAGGACGAGCTGACGGCGTTTCGCGCGAAACCGGTTGATGCCGGTGAGGTCGAGCGCGCACGCAACACGATCGAGACGAAGATGATCAGTGGGCTCGAGTTGCTTGGCGGGTTCGGTGGCGTCGCCGATCGACTCAATTCCTACAACCACTACCTCGGCACGCCGGACTATCTCGAGAAGGACATCGAACGATATCGCGCGGTCACCGGCACGTCACTGCAGACGTTTGCGAAAGAGCAACTGTCCGACAACGCGCGCGTCGTCATGCACGTGATCCCCGGAGAGCCCGATGCCGTG
>DASTZI010000217.1:0-15928 GCA_035764385.1 Vicinamibacterales bacterium | reverse complement strand
ACGCATAGACCCCGGTTGCCAACGCCTCGACCTGTTCACGTGAGAACGGCGTCTCGTGGAGCAGCGTCCGGGCACCCCATTTGCTGATCACGAGATGCGTTTCGACGCCCGCTTCGCGCAGTCGCTGAAGCAGCCGCACTCCGTAAATCACGCCGGTCGCACCCGTGATGCCGACTATCAGTTTCATCAATCCCAAGTATTATCGACCGGATGCTTCGTCGTCAGCGGACCGGTTCCGTGATCTGCAGCTCGTGCGGCGTGCTCGTCGGCGTCAACGATGACCGATGCTACAACTGCGGCAGGCGCAATCCCGGCATGTGGGGCTACGCGCCACTTCTACGGTCGCTCGGCGCCGACCTGGGCTTCGTTCCGTTCGTCATCGGCACATGCGGAATTGTGTACGTGCTCACCCTCATCGCGTCGGGCGGCGCGATCGGTCAGGGAGGCCTGCTGTCGTTTCTTGGACCGAGCACCCGCGCGCTGTTTCTGTTCGGGGCAAGCGGCGCCGTGCCTGTGTTCGTCGCCGGACGATGGTGGACAGTGCTTAGCGCGGCGTGGCTGCATGCCGGTTTGCTGCACATCATGTTCAACATGTTCGCGGTCCGGCAGCTCGGACCTCCGACGGCCGACTTCTATGGGCCGGCGCGCACGATCATCATCTATACCGCCGGCGGGATCGCGGGGTTCGCATTGAGTTCGTTCGCGGGCGCGTATATCCCGCCGATACTCTTCCTGCGCGGCAGTCAGCTCACCGTCGGTGCATCGGCGCCGATTTCAGGCTTGATCGGCGCACTCCTGTATTACGGCCACCGGACGGGCAGTCATATCGTCCGGACGGAAGCCAATCGATATGTGCTGATGCTTCTGTTCTACGGCTTCCTGGTCTCTACCATTGACAACTACGCGCACGCTGGCGGCTTTGGCGGCGGCTACCTCGCCGCGCGCCTGCTCGATCCGCTGAAGCCCGAGCGCGGCGATCACGTCATCCTTGCGTTGTTCTGCCTCGCGGCGTCGATCGTATCGATCGTGGTGTCGGTCATTCAGGGTGTTCGCGTCTTCTGACCGCAAGAACGGGGCCGACCCGCGATAGCATCGAGCTGTGGCTGTTGAACCCGCCTGGAACGAGTACTACACCGACGAGATGGATGCGGCCTGGCTGTACCGTGCGCTCGCGCGCGTCGAACGCAACATCCAGCGGCGTACCATTTTCGAGAACCTCGCCAAGGTCGAGGATGCCCACGTGGAACGGTGGCGGTCGCTGTTTCACGAACATGGCGGCGAGGTGCCTCTCCATACGCCTTCAATCCGTTCGCGGATGCTTGCCACGGTCGCCCGCATCCTCGGCTCCGGCGCCGTGCTGCCTCTCATCATCGCGGAAGAGTCACGCGAGGTCGGTTCGTACCTGAGGCTCGCTCGAAAGTCCACGGACAAGACGACGCACGACACGGCCGTCGCCATTGCCACAGAATCCGCCGAGCATGCCCAACACCTATCGTCGTCAATCGGCCGCGAGGGCGAACCGTGGCACGGCCTCGCGGCGGGTGGCTATCTGCGCAGCGTCGTCTACGGCTTCAACGATGGTCTGACGGCGAACTTCGGGCTTGTCGCCGGCGTGATTGGCGCCAGCATCGCACCACACCTCGTCGTCGTCACCGGCATTGCCGGTGCGCTCGCCGATGCACTGTCGATGGGTTCGAGCGGCTACCTCGCGGCGAAGAGCGAGGCGGAAGTGGCGGCGCGGCAGGTGGCGATCGAACGTGACGAATTGCGGTTGATGCCCGACCTCGAGGAAAAGGAGCTGGCGCTGATTCTCGAAGCCAAAGGGTTGACCCCGGAAAATGCGCGCACGTCGGCGGAAGCGATGATGCGCGACCCGAAGCGGGCGCTCGAGACGAAAGTCCAGGAGGAACTGCGGATTCAGCCGCCGTCAGTGACGCCGCTCGCGGACGGGATGGTGACGGGGACGGCGACTGCGTTCGGCGCGGTGATCCCGTTGATTCCGTTTCTGACGCTTCCGTTGGGCGCGGCCATCTGGGTGTCGTTGGTCATCAGCATGCTCGCCCATTTTGCGGTCGGCGCGGCCCGCAGCATCTTCACCGGCCGCAGCGTCTGGGCAAGCGGACGCGACATGTTTCTCGTCGGCTTCGGCGTTGCCGCCGCCGGTTATTTCATCGGGTCGCTGGTCATCAAGCTGTGAGCCGGCAATGACGGTCCTCAGAGGCCTGGTCGGCGTCCTCGTTGGTCTCGCCGTCTCCGTCGGCTTCGTACAGTTCCTGGAGCTGATGCTCGCCAACGCGATTGCGGGACGGCCGCTCCAGTCGATGGAGGACTACGCCGTCGTCCTCAACGCACTGCCGGTTCTCGGCGTCCGGCTCGTGGTCACGTCATTTCTCGCGCTGCTCGGCGGGTATCTCTGCGCGAAACTCGCGGAAGCCGATGAGATGAGATATACGTTAATCGCCGCAATCTTCCGCATCCTTGCCGTCGCCGGTGGAAGCGGCGCGGGCTACATGCCACGGACGCCCGTGTGGGCACTCGCGGTGCTGTTGACCGTATCCACTGGAGCGATGGTCGGCGGCGGCGCCATCCGTGCCGCAGCGGCGGCGGCGCAAAAGGCTACGAGCAGGGAGGAGAATCTCTCTTGAGGCTTGCGTATCAGGGGGAACCAGGCGCATACAGCGAAGCGGCGGCACTTGTCTACGGCGGACCGCAGGTAGAAACGATGCCGTGCAAGACCTTTGACGAAGTGTTCGAGGTCGTCGTGAAGAAGCGCGCGACACACGGCGTGGTCCCGCTCGAGAACTCCATCGGCGGCACCATTCACCGCAACTACGATCTGCTGCTCGAGCACGAAATCATGATCACCGGCGAGGTGGAGCTCGACGTCGTTCACTGCCTACAGGCGCTGCCGGGCACAAAGATCTCTGACGTGAAGGTCGTGTACTCGCATCCGCAGGCGCTCGCCCAATGTGAGCGGTACCTGAAGGACCTCGGCGTCGCCGTGGAAGCGGTATACGACACCGCGGGCGGCGCGAAGCTGGTTGCCGAACAGAAGATGAACAATGCCGCGGCACTCGCATCGCGGCGGGCGGCCGAGGTGTTCGGCCTCGAAGTGCTGCAGGAAGCGGTGCAGGATTACGAATACAACATCACGCGTTTCGCCATCATCGGTGGGGTGGCCGGCCCTGACGCAGATAAGACGACCATCGTGTTCGCGCTGCCCAGCACCCCCGGGGCGCTCTTCAAAGCACTCAGCGTGTTCGCGCTGCGTGATATCAATCTGACCAAGCTCGAAAGCCGACCCATTCGCGGCCGTCCGTGGGAATACCTCTTTTACGTCGAAGTGGACGCACGCCGCGACGACATGGCGTGCTCGCGCGCGCTGATGCACCTCGCCGAATTCGCGAAATGGACGCGGGTGCTCGGCACCTATAAGGGATGGCAGCGTGCGCGGGACTGATTGCGACTTGTGATTGACGTTGTCGGTGTCGGCGCGAATTCCGTCGACTTCGTCTATCGCCTTCCGTCATTTCCCTCGCCCGACACCTCGTTTGCAAAACTCCGGATCAGCGAACACCTGATCTCCTGCGGCGGTCAGGTGACGACGGCGCTCGCGGCGTGTGCGGCGTTGGGATTGCGCACGTCGTATATCGGGACCATCGGCTCGGATCGCAACGGCGAAGCGATGCGCGAAGAGTTGAATCGCCGAGGTGTCGACACCAGCTGCGCAGTCGCCAGAAACGCTCCCAATCCATTCGCTGTCATCCTGCTCGACGATCGTCACGGCGAACGCGTGGTGCTCTGGCATCGCGATCCCGCCATTGTGCTCTCTTCTGGGGAAGTGGATCACAAGTTGGTCACAACCTCGCGGTTGCTCCACGTCGACGACGTGGACCTTGCGGCGAGCATCCGGGCAGCGAATCTGGCCGTGGCCGCGGGAAAGCCGGTGACAAGCGACATCGAGCGGACAACAGATGATGTCAAGGCGCTCGTCGATGTGGTCACGATTCCGATCTTCGCGGAACACGTTCCGACGGAACTGACGGGGGAGACCAATCTGCCGCGTGCCCTGGAACGGCTGCGTCGACCTCATCACTCCATGCTCTGCGTCACGCTCGGGCCTCGTGGCGCGCTTCTGCTTGCCGGCCATGACGTCATTCATGAACCCGGAATCAGCGTGCAGACCCAGGACACGACCGGTGCCGGCGACATCTTCCGTGGCGCGTTCATCTATGCCTTACTTCGCGGCGAGCCGCCGCGGGAGATTGTGCGATTCGCCAATGCGGCTGCGGCGCTGAGCTGCACGCGCATCGGGGCGATGAGCAGCATCCCTTCGCTGCAGGAAATTCCTGCCTCCTGAGACGTCACCACCTCAAAAATCGCGGCGCTCGACAATCGCAACGCCCGCACACAACATCAGGAGGCCCGTCGTCACCGCGAGTCCAAGCCCCACTCATGGAATCTGCCCCGCCCGGAAGTACGACTCGGCGCTCATGACGCGGAGCATCTCCGAGAACGGCAGGCCTGCGAGCGCCCCGACAAGCGTCTGCGACAACGCAATGGCGCACGTGACAGTCGTACCCTCTTCGCACGTAGGGGCCGGCTTCAGCCGGCCCACATTAGCGTTTGAACAGTACGAACCCGAGCGGCGGCACCGAAATCGACATCGAATACTCGAACCCGTGCATCGGCCGGTGCTCGGCGTTCGCACCGCCGCCGTTGCCCATGTTGCTGCCGCTGTACCGCGTACTGTCGCTGTTGAGCAGCTCACGATACCAGCCGCCTTCAGGAACACCGATCCGATAATCGAGGCGCGGCACGGGGGTGAAGTTCGTGACGATGACGGTGTAGTCGTCGGGATTCTTGGCGCGCCGGACAAAGGACATCACGCTGTTCTCGTTGTCGCAGCAGTCGATCCACTGAAAACCGGCGTACTCGAAATCGACCTCGTGCAGCGAAGGCTCGTGTTGATACGTGTGATTGAGGTCCTGCACCCACCGCCGCAACCCCTGATGTTCGGCGTACTGCAGCAGATGCCATTCGAGACTCGAGTCGTAGTTCCACTCCGACCACTGGCCGATCTCCGCGCCCATGAACATCAGCTTCTTGCCCGGATGCGCAAACATGTAGCCGTACAGCGCGCGCAGGGTCGCGTGCTTCTGCCACAGGTCGCCCGGCATCTTGTCGAGCATGGCGCGCTTGCCGTGGACCACTTCGTCATGCGAGAAGGGCAGCACGAAGTTTTCGGTAAACGCGTAGAGCATCGAAAACGTGACCTGATTGTGGTGCCACCGCCGATGGACCGGATCCTCCTTCATGTACTGCAGCATGTCGTGCATCCAGCCCATGTTCCACTTGTAGCTGAAGCCGAGTCCGCCGACGTACACCGGCCGGCTCACCGCCGGCCAGGCTGTTGATTCCTCCGCAACCGTGATCGAGCCTGGCACGCGTCCGTGCGTCAGGACGTTGAGCTGCTTGAGAAACTCGACCGCTTCGAGGTTTTCACGCCCACCGAACTGGTTCGGAATCCATTGGCCGGCGTTGCGCGAGTAATCCAGATAGAGCATCGACGCGACCGCATCCACGCGCAGGCCATCGACGTGAAACTCCTCGAGCCAGAAGAGCGCGTTGCTGAGAAGGAACGTCCGCACCTCATTGCGGCCGTAATTGAAGATCAACGTGCCCCAGTCCTGATGTTCGCCTTTGCGCGGATCCGCATGTTCGTAGAGCGCCGTGCCATCGAACTCCGCAAGACCGTGGCGATCTTTGGGGAAGTGCCCAGGGACCCAGTCCAGGATCACGCCCAGCCCGTGGCGATGACACTCATCGACGAAATAGCGGAAATCGTCAGGCGTACCGTATCGGCTGGTTGGCGCAAAAAAACCGATGACCTGATACCCCCACGAGCCGCCAAACGGATGCTCCATCACGGGCATCAGCTCGATATGCGTATAGCCCATCTCGCGGATGTAGGGCACCAGCGTGTCGGCGAGCTCGCGATAGGTCAAAGTCCGATTGCCTTCTTCGGGAACCCGGCGCCATGAACCGAGGTGCACCTCGTAGATGGACATCGGGCGCTCGCGCCAGCCATCAAACGACGGGCGGTCGCGCATCCATTCGTGGTCTCGCCACTGATATCGCTCTTCGAACACGAGCGAGGCCGTGTTCGGCGGGATTTCGAAATAGCGGCCATAGGGATCGGCCTTGTGGAGCAAATGCCCGCCGGTCGACCGGATTTCGAACTTGTAGCAGCTTCGCTCAGGGAGCTCCGGGATGAAGATCTCCCACACGCCCGACGGCACCAGCTTGCGCATCGGGTTCACGCGGCCGTCCCACCCGTTGAAATCGCCGATCACGCTGACGCGCTGCGCGTTCGGCGCCCAGACCGCGAAGTGAACGCCGGTGAGGCCGTCGACGGTCATCCGCCGGCTGCCGAGCTTCTCCCACGCCCGGTTGTGCGTCCCTTCGGAAAACAGGTGCAGGTCGAAGTCACCCAGGACCTGACCAAAACGGTACGGATCGATGACCTCGCGCGTCGTGCCGTCTTCGTGCACGCGAAGGCGGTAGAACAGATCCCGAGGAGACCGGCCGTCCGAGTCGATGAACAGCTCGAACAAGCCCTCCGGATGCCGCCTCTCCATCGGCATTGCACGATCCCCGATGACGAGCTCGACGGAGCTGGCCGACGGCTGCACGGTTCGGATGACGATAGCGGGACGGCCATTGTGCGTGGCCGCATGTGGTCCCAGAATCCCGAAGGGATCCTCAGCGGTGCCAGTTGCGACCGCATCAAGCATGTCGTCTTCTGCGGTTCGAATGCCGCCAGTCATGGACGGAATTGTACCGCGCGGGAGTGATATCCTCTGTGACTCACATGGCCGAAATCTACGCGCACTTTGTCACCAGTGAAGGAAATTTCACCGTGCGGCTGTTCGATCAGCAGGCGCCGAAAACGGTCGAGAATTTTGCCGGGCTGGCCGAAGGCACCAAGGAGTGGAGCGATCCCCGCACGAATCAGAAAGTGCACAAGCCCTACTACAACGGCACGATTTTTCATCGCGTGATCGACAAGTTCATGATTCAGGGCGGCGATCCGCTTGGCCAGGGTATCGGCGGCCCCGGTTATAACTTCGCCGACGAGTTTCACCCCCAGCTGCGGCACAGCAAGGCCGGCATCCTTTCGATGGCGAACCGCGGGCCGAACACCAACGGCGGACAGTTCTTCATCACGCTCGGGCCGACGCCGCACCTCGACGATCGCCATTCAGTATTCGGAGAAGTGACCGAGGGCATGGACATCGTCAGAAAAATTGGCAGCACACCGACCAGCGACCGCGATCGGCCGACCAAGGACATCGTCATTCAGCAGGTAACGATCGAACGTCGTTAGCACCTTCAAGGGGGAAGGAGTGCCCCCTGCTGTTCCCGAATGAACTCCAGTCCAAATTCACTAATGCCGCTCGTGTACGACGAGCTCCGGAGGATTGCGGCGGGCTACATCCGGCGCGAGCGGCCAGGGCAGACGCTGCAGGCGACGGCGCTCGTCAACGAAGCATTTGTACGGTTGGCAGCCGAACAGCCGCGATCGTTTGCGAACCGACAGCACTTTGTCGCCATCGCGGCATTGTCGATGCGGCAAATCCTCGTGCAGCGGGCGCGCGCCCGAAAAGCTGCGAAACGCGGTGGCGCACCAAACCGGGTGACGCTCGACGAGGGGCTTGTGTCGACCGAACCACGCGGCGTCGACGTGCTCGCACTCGATGAGGCGCTGACCCGACTCGCCGCCCTCGATCCCGAACAGGCGCGCATCGTCGAGCTCCGGTACTTCGGCGGTCTCACCGTTGAGGAGACTGCGGACGTTGTTGGGGTGTCCCCCGCCACAGTGAAGCGCCAGTGGGCCATGGCGCGCGCATGGCTGAAACGCACGGTCGACGCTGCGCCTGATGACGGCGCCGATGCACACCTGTGACACGCGAACAATGGGAGCGCCTCAAGGTTCTGTTCAACGGCGCACTCGATCAGCCCGCCGAACGGCGCCACGAGTGGCTGACGCTCCATGCGCACGGCGACGAGATACTCGCTCGCGAAGCAGGAGCACTCCTGCTCGCGCACGACACGGCTGAAGGCTTTCTCGAAGAACCGGCGGTCGTTGACCCCACCGACCTGGCGGCGCTCGACGAGCTTCGCAGTGGCACGCGCATCGGTTCCTATGAGATCGAGCACGAGATCGGCCGCGGCGGCATGGGCGTCGTGTACCTTGCACGCGATCTGCGGCTCGGCCGGCCGGTGGCACTCAAGGCGCTGCCCCAGCTCCACGATTCCAATGCGGCGCTGCAAGAGCGGCTGCGTCGCGAGGCACGGGCGGCCGCCAACATCTCGCATCCCACCGTCGCGACGGTATACGCACTCGAGGAGATCGATGGGCGCCTGTTCATCGCCTCCGAATACATCGACGGGCATTCGCTGCGGAGCGAGATCGAGAGCGGGGCGCTCGAACGGCGACGCGCCATCGCCATCGCGATCGATATCGTCAGCGCGCTGTGTGCCGCGCACGATGCGGGCGTGATCCACCGCGATCTCAAACCGGAGAACGTGCTCGTTACTAGAGCCGGGGCCGTGAAAGTGGTCGACTTCGGCATCGCGCACATCGACAGCATCAACACCCGGCTGACAAGAGAAGGCGATGTTATAGGTACTCCCGCGTACATGGCGCCCGAGCAACTGATTGGCGGCACCATCGACGCGCGGGTGGACATTTACGCGGTGGGTATCATCCTCACCGAGATGCTGACCGGCCAGCACCCGCTGACCGCGGGACGGCACTCGATTCACACTTCGGCATCCGAAATCGCCAGGCGTTGCGTCCAAACGGATCCGAACGAGCGATATCGTTCGGCGCGCGAACTGCTCGCCGTGCTCGAGCGAGAACGATCGGATCCAACCGCGGTGACCGATTCCCTGACGTCGCCGCTCCCCGAGGCATCGCGCGCTCGATGGTGGTGGGAGTTCCACCAGGCTGCCGTGTCAATCGTGTATGCGGTCATGGTCTGGCCGACATGGCTCGCGCGCAACGTGATTGGCGGTCAGACGGGCAACGCCGTGTTTGTGGCGGTGCTCGCCGCGGCGATCGTCGCCGTCACGCTGCGCCTTCACTTGTGGTTCACGTCCCGGTCTTACCCCGCCGAGCTTGAGTGGGCGCGAGGTCGGTCGACCGGGTGGATGCTCGTTTCGGACGCAATTTTCGCGTCAGCGCTCGTCGTTGCCGGCGTGCTCGTTGGCGACGAGCGCCCTGCCCTCGCCGTCATCGAAATTGCCGTTGCAGTAGGCGCCGCCACTTCGTTTGCGGTCGTCGAACCTGCGACGTCGAGGGCAGCGTTCCGGCGGACCAACAGGCTGTAGTTTCTTCACGCAACGTAATAATTCCGCTGCGCGTCGATCGCATTGCTGCGATTTTTCCTTCCGCGCGCGGTGGCACGTTTTGTGGACCGGTGCGACGCGTCTAACCTCCTATGGCCCAGTCTTCAGAGCTGGCGAACCTCGGTGCCGTGCCGTACACCGACGATGTGCCGCCCCCGTCACCGGCGGCGCCGCGGAGGGGCGAGATCCTGCTCATTGAAGATTGCACGGAAGTGCGTGAAGGTCTCGCCCAGCTCCTGGAGCTGCACGGCTACATGGTGGCGGAGTTCGCCGACGGCGAGCGCGGCATGCGTGAGCTCACGACACAACCGCAGGCGTTCGCGCTCGTCATCCTCGATCTGATGCTGGGAGAGTCGATGGCTGGTATGGAATTCCGCCTTCAACAGCTGCTCGACTCCCAGCTGGCGTCGGTTCCGACGATCGTCATTACCGCGAGCGACGTCTCCGCTCCCGACCGGCTGCCCTTGCATCCCGAGGGATGGCTGGAAAAGCCGTTCCGGTTCGACACCCTGCTCGAACTCGTGAAGCGGTACGTGATTGCGGAGACGTCAGGCCTGATCTCGGACCAGTAGCCGCTAGAAGAACCACCCGAGCCCGACGTAGGGGCGCAGCAACCAGCCGTCGGCGATCCCCTGCAACCGAACGCCGGGAAGCAAACGGACGTGTGACGTGAAGCGGATGCGCGCCTCGACGCCGGCAAGCGGACGCGTTCCATAGGTGATCGTTGTCGATCGAAACGCGCTGTTCGGCGGCAGCGGTGCAAACAAGCCAAGAATCGTCGGGAAATTCTGCGTGATTTCGCTACGCTGGCGTGAAAACGCAATGCCTCCGAGATAGACGAGATCGACGCTTCCGCCGACGGCCTGCCGAACCCAGACCGACGCGTCGAAGTCGGAGTGACTTTGCCTGATGTCACTCTCAACAAACCGAATCGGAATCACGCTGTTTGACGGCGCGGCAATCGTAAAGCCAGGCAGCGTGATTACCGGTCCGGACGCTATGGACGTGTTCGTCGCGAGCGGCGACACCAGAGGCGTCACCTGACTATGGCTGTGGGCTGACTGGACAAACTCCAGCTCCACGCCCCAGACCGAGCCGACTGCGGTGCCGACGCGCACCGACCCGCTGAGCGTTTCGCTGCCATTCGGCGACGATGAAATAAAGTTGGCGTCGGTGTGACTCACGCGGGAAACGTCAGCGCCAATCGTTCCGGCGACGTACGCCGACTGCGCGCGAGCAGACGCTGCGACGAGCACGACCAGGAGCGTGAGGGCGAGGCGAACCACTACACCAGGACTTTCACGAGTTGGCGCACATCCGACATCGAGTCGACCGACTCGATTGCGGTAAACGCCGCGTCGAGGCGATGCTGCGGCAGCACCAGTCCGGCGCAATCGTCGAACTTCGCTTTCAGGTCCGCGCGCGTGAACGGATTGTCAGGGCCGCCGCGGTACCGATCGTCTGACGGTTGAACGAGCTTCCGGCCGTCGACGAGATCGACTTCGACGACGCTGCGGATCTTGTCAAAGCCCTGTTTCTCGATGCCGGCGTCGCGCACGGCGGTGACGCGCTGCATCATCGCCTGCGCCGCGGGCGTCTGCACGAATTCGTCGGTGAACTCGCGCATGCCGGCGCGTCGCGTGAGAATGACGGCCGACATCAGGAACGGGACCGAGAACTTCGCTTCCAGCTCGTTTCGCGCGACACCGTAGCGAAGCGGCTCCAGGATGTTGTTGCCGGCGCGCAGGCGCACGGCCTTGATTTGATCCGGTTTCAGGTCGTGGTCCTTCACGACCTTCATCATCGCGTCCATGCTCGGATGGCTGAGCGATCCGCAGGGATAGGGCTTGAACGAAACGCCCGGGTTCACAATCGACCATGTCTGCCCGAGCTTTCCAACGATGCGATCGAGATCGGCGCCGTCGCCGAGTACCTGGAAGAATCCCCACTGGCCGTCCAGCCCGTTTTCTCCGCCAGTGAAGCCGTGTGACGCGATCTCCGCGGCAAACACGCCGTTTTCGCTCGCGCGGGCGGCGTTGAGCGGCTTGCTCATCGAACCGAAGTTCACGCGAATGCCCGCCGAGAGGCTCGCCGCGATCGCCAGCATGTGCCCGAGCTGCGTCGGGTTCAGTTTCATCAACTTGCCCGCGGCGGCCGCGGCGCCGAACACCCCGAACGTCCCCGTGCTGTGGAACCCGCGCTCGTAGTGATTCGGATCGATCGCCTCCGCCATCTTGCACTCGACCTCGACGCCGACCAGGTACGCCTCGAGAAAGGCCGAACCCGATGCGCCCGTCCGTTCGGCGACGGCGAGCGCGGCCGACAATGCCGGCGTCGTCGGATGCGTCAGCAATCCAAACGTCCGATCGGGCGTCGTCGACAGCTGGGTATCGTCGTAATCGAGCGCGTGCGCGCTGCCGGCGTTGGCAAGCGCGGCGTAGGCCGCCGGGACCATCACCGCATTGCGGCCGAGCACGGTGGCTTCCTTCGTCCCGTTCGACTTCTGCGCGTACTCACGCAGGATCTTGCTTCCTTCGGCCGTTGAACCAGCCAGCAGCACGCCGACGTTGTCGATGAGACACCGTTTGCCTTCGCTGACGACGTTGGCGGGCATCTGTCGGAGATTCGCGGACTCGATGAACGTGCGAACGGCGTCGGTCGTGCCTTTGATGGCGTTGCCGCGCACTTCTTTCTTCGCCTTGGCTGGAGACGCGCCTTGGGCGGAAAGTCGTACGCCGGCAGCCAGCGAGACAGCCGTGACCTGCAGGAACTCCTTGCGGTTCAATCGCATGCTCAACCTCGGGGGTTAATATTAGTTCACCAGGTTTGTCCTCGCGCCGCCATTTCGTCTGGGCTTTCGTGATCGTCTCGGTGATAACAGCGCTGGCGTGCGCTTTTGCCGTCTGGCTGGTCTACCGGTTGGCGGGTTGAGCAAATCCCAAACCCCGTTTACTTCGGCTCGAACTTCAGCGCCACGCCATTGATGCAGTACCGCAGTCCGGTGGGCGGCGGGCCGTCCTCGAAGACGTGACCGAGGTGGCCGCCGCAGTTGTTGCAATGCACCTCCGTACGCACCATGCCCCAGCTCGAATCCACGGTCGTGCCGATTGCGCCTTCCAACGGCGCGAAGAAACTCGGCCATCCAGTTCCGCTCTCGAATTTGCGATCGGCGACGAAGAGCGGCTGCCCGCACGCAACGCACGCAAAGCTACCGGCTCGATGCTCGTTGAGCAGCGCGCAGGAACCGGGCCGCTCCGTCCCGTGTCCGCGAAGCACGGCGTACTGCTCCGGCGTCAACTGGCGTCGCCATTCTTCATCCGTCTTCTCGACTGGAAAATGTGTGGTCTTCATGAGGCATGCACTCCTTGAATGAACCTGACGACCTGCGCCGAATCACGTGATGCGACCTGACAATCGGCCGCGGACGCGTTGTTCGGTGCGTCAACGCCACTGGCGGGACGAGCCGGTAAGCCGTCGCTCTTCGCAATGCGCTTGTTGACCAGCAGCACTTCGAACGCCCACGAGGGGAACGGTGCCAGCGAGGCATCGCAGCTGAAGTTGTTGTAGTGCACGTGGGCGACGTAAAAGAACTGCTTCAGCCGTAGGATGGCCTCCACGTATTTTGATTGGCTGACGTCGTGGAATTCGACGTCGAGCTGATCGATCTGGGAGAGGGCACTATCGGGTGCCAAGAGGAACGCGTCCCATTCCGCGCCTTCGACGTCGATCTTCATCACAAGCGGCTTCGCGGCATCACCGTTGCGCGCGAACTGGTTTGCCAGCGTATCAAACGGCCGGCCGTCCTGCGTGTCGCGCGCAGTACCGATGCACTCTCCGTGAAACATCGTCTCGCCGCCTGGACAAGACGGCTCCTGAAGATTGAAACAATCGTACTGATGCACGCGAATCCGCAGCCTGCGGGACACGTCGCACCCCCACTTGTCGTATCCCGAGATCCCGTACGAATAGCCCGCCTTGACATCGCCAAGGAGGTTGGCGCACAGCGCATACCCGCCGTCGTGCGGCTCGCCGAAGCGCTGCATGTCGCAATTCGTGATGCGCACGGGCTGGATTTCCGCAAACAGCGCGGTGCGAGTCATCGCAGTGGGCGAACGTGGCGCGCCCGCGGGGGCCGTGCGCCGGAACACGGCAATCCCGGTCAGAACCGCCGCGAACACCAGAAGAAGAGCGATAACCCATACACGGCGAGAACCAGTCATCTGGCGAGCAGTCTAGATCAAGGTGTATAACCACCGTATGCCCAGGGTGCTGCGCATACGGTTAACCTCCAACTCCCAATCTCCAACTCCCAAAGGTGTGGTCCTGGAAGTTGGGAATTGGAAGTTGGGAGTTTGCCTGCTGCTCATGTTCCTGCACGCCTCGACAGCCGCCGCGCACGATTCGTTCGCGGCGGAATACGACGTCGAGGCGATCGGCGCCAGCCATGGCGCTTGAGCCGCTGCGCGTCGCATCCCTTGGCATGGGCTGGTGGTCCGACGTGCTGGCCGACGCGATCAACCGTTCCGGCAAGCTCAAGATCACCGCTTGCTATTCCCGCTCCGAGGAAAAGCGCGCGGCCTTCGCCGCCAAATATGGCTGCCGCGCGGTGCCGAGTTACGAGGCCATTCTCGACGACAAGGACATCGAGGCCGTCATCAATACCACGCCCAATGGCGTGCATCTCGAAACCACGCGCGCGGCGGCCGATGCCGGCAAGCATGTCTTTCTCGACAAACCCATCGCCAATACGGTTTCGGACGGCCGCAGGATCACCGAGATCTGCCGCAAGGCGCGTGTGGTCCTGGCCTTGGGCTATCAACGCCGCCGGGAAAGCCAGTTCCGCTGGATCAAGCGCCAGATCGACGAAGGATTATTCGGCAAGCTGGTCAACGCCGAAGCCAACATCAGCCGCGATCGACTCGGCAAGATCGACCTGGGTTCGTGGCGTTACCAGGCCGCCGGAATGCCGGGCGGCGTGATGCTCCAGATCGGCATCCATTACACCGACGTGCTGGAATATCTGCTCGGGCCGGTCAAGGCAGTGAGCGGCCGATTCGCGCGGCTCGTGCTGCCGGGCGACAACCCGGACGTGGCGAGTCTGGTGCTGGAGCACGAGGATGGCGCGCTATCGATGCTCAATGCCAGCTACGCCTCGGCTTCTGAGTACTACCTGATGAACATCTACGGCAAGGAGGCCACGGCGTATTACGACATGTTCGAAGGCCTGCGGATGCTCAAGCGCGGCGAGGAAAAGCCGGTCAAGGTTCCGTTCGCGAACAAGGACACCATCGCCGAGGAGCTCGAGGAATTCGCCGATGCGATTCGGAACGGCGGGGCCCCGGAGATAGGCGGCGAATACGCCACGACCTCGCTGGCCGTCATCCGCGCCGGGATAGTGTCCGCGCGCGAGGGCCGCCACGTTGAAATTGCGGAGATCCTGGCGAAGGATTGATATCGATGGACCAGACCGACCGCGAGATATTGGGATACAGCCGCTACGTCGTCCTGGCGGCGGCGTTCTCGGCGATGTTCATCATCAGCCCCTTCGAATACGCCTGGAGTTCCATGTCCGGCCACATCGGCGCGATCTACGGCTGGTCGCCCGAGCAGGTGGCGTTGATGTTCACGACGTTCATCATTTTCCAATCCGTCGGCATGCTCCCCGGCGGCATGCTGCGCGACAAATACGGGCCGCGCTGGACCACCGCCATCGCAGGAGTGTTTTCCGGGGTCGGCATCCTGTCCATTGCGCTCGGGCCCTCGTATCCGCTGGTCCTGGTGCTTTGGAGCGTCGGCAGCTTTTTCACGGGATTCATCTACAACAACGCCGTCACGACCGGGAACAAGTGGTTCGCCGACAAGCGCGGCGTCATGACCGGCCTCATCGCGGGCGCCTTCTCCTGGGGTTCGCTGCCTTTCATCTTTCCGATCCGGGCGATACCAGCTTCGGCGCCGCCTGAAACGTTCTTTACCGTCGTCTACATCATGGCCGCCATCATCGGCGGCGTGTCGATCGTCTCCGCCTTGCTGATGAAGGATCCGCCCTCGGGCTGGAAACCCCCGGGCTGGGTTCCAAAGACCACGGCGATCGCGCGGCCGTCGGAACACAACTACACAGTCAGCGAAGCGCTCAAGACGGGGCAGATGTGGGTTCTGATCGTCTCCTTCATCCTGGTTTCAAGCGCCGGCCTCGCCGGCTTGAGCAACATGGTGGCCTATTCCAACAGCTTCCATTTCACGGCGACGGCGGCGACCGCCGCCGCCGGCGGCATCGCGCTCGCCAACGGCTTCGGCAAGCTCACCCTCGGCACGTTGTCGCAGCGGCTCGGCGTCGAGAACATGATGATCCTGAGCTACAGCGTGTCCGGCCTGCTCCTCTTCCTCACGATCTACGCCGGAATGAATCGGAGCGAGTTGCTGTTCGTCTGCGCGGCGATCCTCGCGATCTTCTTCTGGGCCTCGCTCTTCTCGCTCTTCCCGATTGCCATCGGGCATTATTTCGGCGAAGTCT
>DASTZI010000216.1:0-2676 GCA_035764385.1 Vicinamibacterales bacterium | reverse complement strand
GACACCAAGTCCACGATCGCCGAGGTCAAAGACCTGCACGCGCGGGCCCAGCGTCCGAATCTCCTGATCAAGATTCCTGGCACCAAAGAAGGGTTACCGGCGATCGAAGAGGCGATCTTTGCCGGGGTGCCGACCAACGTCACGCTGCTGTTCTCCGACGACCAGTACTTGGCGGCCGCCAATGCGTTCATGCGCGGCATCGAACGCCGCATCGAAGCGGGATTGAATCCCGATGTGCGCTCGGTGGCGTCGGTCTTCATCAGCCGCTGGGACGTTGCGGTCACCGGCAAGGTGCCGGAAGCCCTCAACGATCGGCTCGGCATCGCCATCGCCAAGCGGACGTACAAGGCCTATCTCGGCTTGCTCAGTTCGCCGCGATGGATGCGCGCCTACAATGCTGGCGCGCGGCCGCAACGCCTGCTGTGGGCCAGCACCGGGACCAAGGATCCGAAGGCATCGGATGTCCTCTACGTCAAGGCGCTGGCCGCGCCATTCACAGTGAACACGATGCCTGAGGGCACGCTGAAAGCGCTTGCCGAGCATGGCGATGTCGGCGAGACGATACCCGCGGACGGCGGCAACAGCGAAGCGGAGCTGGCACGGTTTGCCGAGGCAAAGATCGACGTCCATGCGCTGGCGAAGCAGCTTCAGGACGAAGGTGCAAAGTCCTTCGTCAATTCGTGGAACGACCTGATGGGTGTGATCAGCTCCAAATCCGCCGTACTCAAGCGAGCGAGCTAACGCGGTGAAAGCGAAGTCGCGGCGCGCCGCCCAGCGCCGGCAAGGGCGGCCAGATCGAGCTGACGTCGCAAAGGCGTCCGCGGCCGGGAAAGTGTTGGTCGTCGACGTGGGCGGAACATCGGTCAAGATCCTTGCCAGCGGACAAAACGAGGAGCGCTCATTTCCATCCGGACCGACGTTGACCCCCAGCCAAATGGTGTCCGGAGTCAAGAAACTCGCCCGGGATTGGACCTACGACGCGGTGTCGATCGGCTATCCCGGCCCGGTTCTCCACGGCCGGCCAATTGCTGAACCACACAACCTGGGGCGCGGATGGGTCGGCTTCGATTTCGCCGCAGCGTTCGGTCGCCCTGTGAAGGTCGTCAACGACGCCGCGATGCAGGCCTTGGGGAGTTACAACGGCGGCAAGATGCTCTTTCTAGGCCTCGGAACGGGACTTGGATCGACCATGATTGTGAACGGGTTCGTGGAGCCCATGGAGCTCGGTCACCTGCCCTACAAGAAGGGCACTTACGAGGACTACGTGGGCCGGGCAGGGCTGGAACGCCACGGTAAGAAGAAATGGCGCCGACACGTTGCCGACGTCGTGTCGCGCTTGATCACTGCGCTCGAGCCCGACGAAACCGTGATTGGGGGCGGCAACGTCAAGAAGCTCCAGGCGCTGCCGCCGCATTCTCGCGCAGGCGACAATGCCAACGCTTTTCGCGGCGGATTCCGCCTGTGGGGGGAAGAGCGCGCTCTCCCGCACACAGTGACTCGCTCGAAACCACGGACTTGATCGGAGAGGTGCCACAAATGGCTGCACGATCGGAGATGCCTCGCCCGCGATCGACGAGCAGAGACGCCGCATGGCGCGCGCTCGCAGATCACTATGAGACAATACGGGGCCAGCACCTGCGCAACCTGTTCGCGGGCGATCCGACGCGCGGTGAACGGATGACGGCGGAGGCCGCGGGCGTGTTCCTGGATTATTCGAAAAACCGCATCGACGACGAGACGTTGAAGTTGCTCGTCGAGCTCGCCGAGCAATCCGGGCTGCGCGAACGAATCGAAGCAATGTTCCGAGGCGAGAAAATCAACGTCACCGAAAATCGCGCGGTCCTGCACGTGGCGCTGCGTGCGCCAAGAGGCGCGTCCATCGTCGTCGACGGCAAGAACGTCGTGCCGGAGGTTCATGCCGTGCTCGACAAGATGGCCGAGTTCGCCAACCGCATCCGCAGCGGCCAATGGAAGGGACACACCGGAAAGCGCATCCGCAACGTCATCAATATCGGCATCGGCGGCTCCGACCTCGGCCCGGTGATGGCGTACGAAGCGCTCAAGTACTACAGCGACCGCGCCATGACGTTCCGCTTCGTATCCAATGTCGACGGCACCGATTTTGTCGAGGCGACGCGCGATCTAGATGCGGCGGAAACGCTGTTCATCATCTCCTCGAAGACCTTCACCACGCTGGAGACGATGACCAATGCACAAAGCGCGCGCGATTGGTCGCTTCGCGGCCTTGGCGGCGATGCCAAGGCAGTCGCCAGGCATTTCGTCGCCGTTTCTACGAATGCCGAAAAAGTCGCGGAATTCGGCATCGACACCGCCAACATGTTCGAGTTCTGGGACTGGGTGGGCGGGCGCTACTCCATGGACTCCGCGATCGGCCTGTCGACCATGCTCGCGATCGGGCCTGACCACTTCCGCGCCATGCTGGAAGGGTTTCACGCGGTCGACGAACATTTCCGTAGCACGCCGTTCGGGCGCAACCTGCCGGTGCTCATGGGTCTCCTCGGCGTCTGGTACAATGACTTCTTCGGCGCACAAACCGTCGCGGTGCTGCCCTATGACCAATATCTGAAGCGCTTCCCGGCCTATCTCCAGCAGTTGACGATGGAGAGCAACGGCAAGCACGTGACGCTCGCCGGGACGCCGGTGGACCATCAGACC
>DASTZI010000215.1:0-5752 GCA_035764385.1 Vicinamibacterales bacterium | reverse complement strand
TCGACGGCCGGTGGATCGCGTCGTCTTCAGGAAGCTGCTTCGAAGACCGGAATCCCGCGAATCAGGATGATTTGATCGGTGTGTTCCAGCAGTCCACGCCGGTTGACGCCGATCAAGCCGTTCGAGCCGCGGAGCGCGCCTATGCCAGCTGGCGCCTTGTCCCCGCGCCGCGTCGCGCGGAAATGCTGTTCCGCGCGGCCCAGCTCATTGCGGCGCGCAAAGAGCAATTCGCGCGCGACAGGACGCGCGAGATGGGAAAGGTGCTAGAGGAGACGCGCGGAGACGTGCAGGAAGCGATCGACATGACGTTCTTCATGGCCGGGGAGGGGCGCCGTCTGTATGGGCAGACCGTTCCCTCGGAGCTGCGCGACAAGTTCGCCATGTCGATTCGGCAACCGATGGGCGTCTGTGCCGTCATCACGCCGTGGAACTTTCCAATGGCGATCCCGTCCTGGAAGACCATCCCGGCGCTCGTGTGCGGCAACACCGTCGTCTTCAAGCCTTCGTCGCTGACGCCCTTGTCGGCGGTGAACTTTGTCAGGGTTCTCGAAGAAGCCGGCATTCCAGCGGGTGTGGTGAATCTGGTGACCGGCGGCGCCGACGTCGGCACGACGCTGTCGACACATGAAGCGGTCAAGGTCGTGTCGTTCACCGGTTCAACCGACGTCGGCAGGCTTGTCAACCAGAATGCCGCACCGAGCTTTAAGAAAGTCCATCTCGAGATGGGCGGCAAGAACATCGTCATGATCATGGACGACGCGCAGCTGGAGCTGGCGATCGAAGGATGCGTCTGGGGTGGTTTCGGCACCACGGGGCAACGGTGCACGGCCGCGAGTCGCGTCGTCGTTCATGAGCGCGTGTACGACGAGTTCCTCGAGGCGTTCGCGCGCCGCGTGAAGGCGTTGCGTGTCGGCGACGGGGCCGCCGACGGCGTGCAGATGGGGCCGTCGGTCAGCGAATCTCAGCTTGCCACCGTGATCAAGTACGTCGAGATCGGCAAACAGGAAGGGGCCACGCTCGTGACCGGTGGGCGCCGGTTGGCCAGCGGCGCACACGCGCGAGGCTGGTTTCACGAGCCGACGATTTTTGGCGACGTGACGCCTTCAATGCGCATCGCACGTGAGGAGATCTTCGGCCCGGTTGTCGCGGTGATGCGGTGTCGTTCGCTGTCTGAAGCCATTGAAATCGGCAACGATGTGGCGTACGGCCTCTCCGCCTCGATCTACACCAGTGACATCAACAAGGCCTTCACCGCGATGCGAGATACCTACACCGGAATCTTCTACGTGAACGCTCCGACGATCGGTGCCGAAGTGCATCTTCCGTTTGGCGGTACGAAGGCGACCGGCAACGGCCATCGCGAAGCGGGTATCGCCGCGCTCGACGTGTTTTCCGAGTGGAAATCGATCTATGTGGATTTCAGCGGTCGACTGCAGCGCGCGCAGATCGATACGGAGTAGGTGGCAGGCGGCAGGGAGCAGGTGGCAGGAGGGCGTCTTACCTGCACCGTCCTGCCCCCCGCCTCCTGCAACCTGCCTCCTGATTTAAAACTCGAATCGCGCCCCGATTCGGACCTGCATCGGGGTCTGATACCCCTGCAGCGTGACCGGATCGCCGACGAGTCCGAAGTCCGGATTCACGGTTCCGAACCCTGGATATTCGTACTGCATGTTGTAGCCAACCACGCGCTGGAGATTCCCGAGGTTGAAGACATCTGCCAGCAACACGACGCGCCGGTTGGCCAGGCCAAAGGCATAGTCAACATGCGCGTTCATCGCCGCCTCCCAGGGCGTGCGCGTCTTGAAGCCGTCGACAGTCTGGAAACCCGCGCCGCGCGGCGTCATCGGAATTTCGCCGCGGCTGTTGTAGTTCGGGTTCGCAGCGAGCGCGGTGAGCGGTTTCCCCGACATCAGCTGAATGCCTGCGCCGAAATTCAGTCCGATCGGAACGTTGTAGGTGCCATAGAGCTTCACCTGGTGCGTTCTGTCGTTGGGCAGCGGACCGGCGCCCAACTGTCCGAGATACCGGATATCGCCTCGGTATCCGAACTGCGGTGTGCCAATCTGCGTGTATGAAGGATCGTCGGTCGGGAAGTCGAACAGCGAGCTGATCGCCGGATCCGACTGGCCGTTGTCGTTGCGGTAGAACCCTTCGAAGTTTCCCCACAGACGCGACCAGCTGTAGGACGACTGCAGCGACCAGTTGTTCGACAGCCGTTTTTCTGCGGTGAATTCGATCGCGTCGTAGTGGTGCAGCGGATCTTCGAAATGTGCCGCCGGCAGACCGGGGAATACCGTCACCGGCGTATCGCGGTTCACGTTGGTGATGAAGTATTCAACGCTGTCGAGACCCGGCAGTCCAAGGTCGTACGCCACCATCTGTGCGGTGCCGACGTCCTCGAGAATGCGTGGCATGTTCCGGTGGATGTACCGGACGCCCACATTCATACCCGGCATCGCCTCGAACTCGAAGCCGACGAGCGATTCGTCCATGTAGGTCGACTTCGCATTCGGGTCGAACTCTGAGGCTTCTGTCCCCGCGAGGATGAAGTGGCGCGTCTGACCTCCCGCAAGCACGCCCTCGGGGACCGGCCGCGTCAGGTTCGCGTCGAAGTAATCCGCTCGCGAAATGCCAGCGTCGGCCGATAGCGCGCGCGCGGCGAGGTCGTTTGGAACCTTCGCGTAGAACCGGCCCCAGTTCGCGTAGATCTTCGACTTGCCGGACCCTGTCGGATCGTAGGTCGCGCCAAGTCGTGGCGCCCAGTTGCCGTTCCATGTGAAGTCTTTGACCGTTCCAATCAGCTTCTGCTGTTCGTAACGGACGCCAGGTCGCACGGTCAGCCGGTCGCCGATCTGCCACGAATCCTGCACGAAGAAATTCGTGTAGTGCTGATCCGTGGTGCGCCCGAGCACGTAATTGCCACGCGTCGCGCGATAGATCGAGCCGAAGGTCGGGTCGGCGATGATTTGCACCGGCGAGCCTGCTCCCGTCTTCGTCTGTACGCCGTTCGGCAACGTGAACGTCGGTCCGGAGTAGTTCGGGATGTCGATGAAGAAAATGTCTTCATACGCGACGCCGTACTTCAACTGGTGACCGCCGAACACGTTGGTGGCCTTCACCTGATACTGCTTGTTCGTGCCTCGGTTGTTCGAGAACGACCCGATACCGCCGGTTCGAACCTGCGGGGTCACGCGCGTGTCGAGAACGCTCCAGGTATCAACGGATGGCACTTCCGTGACCTCGGACGTGGCTCTGGCAATCGACGCTTCCAGCAGGAACGCGTTTGTCAGCACGCCGTCGTACTTCACCGCCTGATTGTGGCCGCCGAACTTATCGAGTTCGCTGAACCGGCTCTCGTCGCCGAGGAGCGCCGTGTTGCGCTGAGGCCCCGACGGACCGGTGCCGGGATCGCCGAAGAACGATGCGGTGAATCGATGATTGGCGGACGCTTCGTAGGTTCCCTTTGCCGAATAGGACAGGAACCGGCGTGTTCGAAGGATGTCGCCCTCCGAACGCAGCGGAAAGGCAAACGTGCCGTTCGGCAGGGTGTTGTCGGGAGCGATCGCCCACTTTTTATCCCACTGCGGATCGAGGGCCGCGAAGTAGAAGAGCCGATTCTGCGCGACCGGCCCGCCGACTTCCGCGCCGAAGTCGCTCTGCGTCGTGCCGGTCGTGTTCACCCAGCCGTTCGCCGTGTGAATCTGCGTGTAGTTGGATTCGAGTTCTTTCGGTCGCGTATATCCGAACAACGTCCCATGGACCTGGTTGGTGCCGCTCTTGGTGATGACATTGACGACGCCGCCCGTTGATTGCCCATATTCGGCTTCGTAGCCGGCCGTCTTCACCTGCACCTCTTTGATGAAGTCGTAGGTGACGCCGTTACCCAGCGAGCCGAGCGCTTCGTTGCCGCCGCGCGCGTACGAACCAAGCGACCCGAAGCCGACGCTCGAGATGTTGACGCCATCAACGACGTACTGATTCTCGAGGCCGCTGCCGCCGCCGATTGACGGATTCGAATTGCCGGTGCCTCCACCGCTAGTCACGCCTGGCGCGACATAGAGCGTGTCCGCCAGTGAACGGCCGACCGGAAGCCGCGCCAGCATGGCGGTGTCGAGATTGGCCCCTGCGGTTGTCGTCTGCGTATCGACCACAGGCGATGCTCCGGTCACTTCGACTGTTTCAGTGAGGCCTCCGACTTCCATGGTGATAGGAAGGTCGACCGTCTGTTCGAGACGAACGACGATGTCGCGCCGATCGAAGGCCTTGAAGCCCTGAAGTTCAGCGCGTAGTGAATAGCTGCCGGGCGTCAGGAAGGGAACATTGAAGCGCCCGTCGCTGTCGGTAACGGCCGTTCGCATTCCCTGCGGCCCGGTCACAGTGACCGTAGCACCGGGGACAGCAAGCCCCTGGGAATCGACGATTCGACCACTGATGGTGCCCGTTGTTCCCTGCGCGCTGGCCACGCCCGTACAGGCCAGAGCAAGCGCAAGAAGCAAAGCACTAATGCGTGCGTGCATTGATTGGCTCCTATTCCATTGACGACTTGACCGCGTTGCCGCGAGGAACAGACACACGGCTATTGGTACGCAACTCCTCATGGCGCCGCTGCTTACAAGCCTGGGTTGGCGACCAGGCGGTGACACATGCAACCGACTGTAAAGCTGAGGGCCCGACTATGACGTTGTCCCGAATCAAAGTTGGAGTCGTGCCCTCGACGATACGGCCCGCGTGTCGGAAGGAAGACGCGTACCAACCCTCGGTGAAATGCCCAAGCCTCAGCCGTATTGCGATCGCTTATCGATTCATTGAATTTTTTTAAGTCGCGCTTTCATCGCCGAGGTCCGATGGAGTTGGTCACGCTGCAATTTGTTGGAGAGTGGAGTTCGCGTTGTCGTATTTTTTTGCGCTTGCGTTTCATCAGCGACTCGCCGTACTTTGACGCCGGTCAAGTTCAGCCATAACGCTCAACCACGCAACAACCGAATACGGACGTTAGGCCGCGAAGCCGGCGGAGTTACGCGATGTCACCATCCACTCCCCGCAGGGGACACGCTTGGAGTTACCGCTCTGTCTTCCTGGACGGGCTGGTCATCGCGTTGTGTGCGTGGCTTGTCTTAGCCTCGAGTGCGTACGCACAGACCGGCGCCACTGAGCGCATCGTCGTGCGGTCGTACAACACGATCGGGCTTCCGCTGCCGATGCTCGATCACGCGGAGTCGACGGTCGGCGAGTTGCTGCACGAGGTGGGAATCGATTCGAGCTGGCGCAACTGCAGGACCAACAATGGTCCATCGTCGGAATCGGACGACGTGTGCGGCGATGTCTTGAACCCATCGGAAGTGATCGTCCGCATCGTTGGCGCGCCGCGAACCATTACTGACGTCGAGGTGCTCGGGTACTCCCACGTGGACGCGTACCGACGGCAGGGGACCCTCGCAACGGTCTTTGCGGACCGAGTTCGGGCGTTGGCGCCGGCGTTACGAATCGACGAGGGCACACTGCTTGGGCGGGCGATGACCCACGAAATTGGTCACCTGCTGCTCGGGACACTCGACCATTCCGACACGGGCCTGATGCGAGGCGCCTGGAATACGTTGAGCCGTCATCCGTTCGACTGGCTCTTCTCGTCGGCGGAAGCGTCCCGAATGCGTGCGGGTCTCGAAGCGCGCTCGCTCTCGCCGCTGCTCGCTGTGGCCCGCGCCCAGTCCCCGCGATAAGCGTTCGCAGCGAAAAAAAGGGGAGCCTCGAAAGG
>DASTZI010000214.1:0-8046 GCA_035764385.1 Vicinamibacterales bacterium | reverse complement strand
GCCGAAGCGCAAGGGCGAAGGCGGAAGCGCCAGAGGCGCGAAGGTGGGAATGGGACGTGCACTTCTGTGATTGGTATGAAGCGCACGGCCATGTGGGCCGCATTTATCGGCGTCGTGGCGGTGATCGGGGCGTTGATGTGGGTTGCGCCTTACCCTCAGAGTCGCGCAGGTGCCGGCGTCTCACCCGTGAGCGACCCACCGGTGGGGACGGCTGGACGCGACGCGGCCAATGGATCGGAGACGTCTCCCGCCACCCTTCACGATCTGGAGACGGTCACAGGAGCGGTCGATCCGCACGAGCTCATTGGGGGGACGGTCGACTTCCACGTGAAGGTGGCGGACATCAACAGCGCCACGACGTTCTGGGTAAGCAATAAAGACAACCGGATGCTCGTCGTCGTTCACGGCACTCCCTCGCCGAACGACATCAAAGCGACGGCACCAGGACAGATGGTCCACATCACCGGAACGATCGAAGGCGTTCCGAACGCCACAGCGCGATACAGCTGGGGGTTGAACGACTCACAGCAGCGGATGTTGGAGGATCAGAAGATCTACATCCGCGCCGAACACGTGACACCCGAAGGGTAGACGCGAGTCAGCTTCCGGCACGGAGCGCCCGAGCCACCACCTTCAGATCGGCAACGAGCGACTCATATGCGGCGCGGCGCCCTTCCGAGTCGGGCGCGCGCAGCACCGCGGAAGGATGAATCGTCGCCACGATGCGCTCGACGGGAAGATCCCGACCCACGGGACCCGGCGTCTGAAGCAGCTTGCCGCGGTTCTGCATCAACTTGAACTGCGATCCCATGATGGACTGCGCCGCCGTGGCGCCGAGCAGGACGACGACCTGTGGCTTCACCGCTCGCAGCTCCGCCTCGAGCCATGGCCGGCATGCTTTGATCTCTGAGATCCGCGGTTTCTTGTGAATACGCCGCTTGCCGCGCGGCTCCCATTTGAAATGCTTGACGGCGTTGGTGACGTACACATCGCGGCGCGGGATGCCCGCATCTTCGAGCGCCTTGTCGAGCATCGCACCGGCAGGGCCAACAAACGGAGCCCCCTGCCGATCCTCCTGATCGCCCGGCTGCTCGCCGACAAACATCACCGGGGCGTTTTTGGGGCCCGCACCGAAAACGACCTGAGTGGCTGTCTTGTACAGGTCGCACCCGCGGCATTCATGCGCGGCCGCCGCAAGTGTCCGAATACTGCTCGTAGGCGGGACAAACGGCGCCGCCGAGCGCTCACCGCCGGGGTTGGCATCGTCAGGGCTGCCGGATGTCTTTTTCGCCACGTACCACCTCTTCCAGCTAAGTCACCACCGCACCTTTCGCACAGACCGGTGGAAAAGGCGGAGTATACTCAGATGCTTCCAACAACCCAGGAGGTTGAGCGATGCGTGCACTGTTGACCGCTACTCTCGTCCTCGGCCTCGCCAGCGCGGCGATGGCGCAGACGGCCGACCTCAAGGTCGGCGACCAGGCTCCAAATTTCAAATTGCAGGCGACCGACGGCAAGACCTATCAGCTGTCGGATTTCAAAGGGAAGAAACCCGTCGTCGTCGCGTGGTTCCCCGCGGCGTTCACCCGCGGCTGCACGATTGAGTGCAAATCGCTGGCGGAAAACGGCGAGAAGATCAAGATGTACGACGTCAGCTATTTCATGGCCAGCGTCGATCCCATCGAGAAGAACACCGAGTTTGCGAAAGCCAAGTCGGTGACGCTCGGCCAGGGCGCCAACGCGCAGGTCGTTGAAAAGAAGGAAGCCGACTTCCCGCTGCTCAGCGACCCGACGAAGGAAACCGCGAAAGCCTACGGCGTGCTCAACGATCGCGGCGTCGCGAACCGTTGGACGTTCTACATCGACAAGAACGGGAAGATCTCCTACATCGAGAAGATGGTGAAGCCCGAGACATCAGCGGAAGACATGATCGCCAAGCTGAGCGATCTCAAGATTCCGATGACGCACGGGACGAAATAGCGACCGTTTGAACGAACGTCCCTCCTGAGTTGACGCCTGATCTGGACGCCGCAGCTAACCAGTGGCTGCGGCGTCCGATCAGGTTCTCTTCCTCTTCTCGCTCTCGTTTTGCATAACAGGACGGCATGAAGTACTTGCCGCTATCGTTCAGGTCGTTGGTGGCCGCAACAGCGCTCGTTGTCGCGGCCGTGGTGTCGGCTGACGCGATCGCTGGGAATCAGATCGAGGGGGCGTTGCGCGCTTCCCCAGTGCTGCGCGATGCCGCAGGGCAAAAAATCGCCGACGGCAATTTCGTGCAGTCGGTCGAGAACGACGGACTGCACGTCCAGATCACGTACACGGGCAACGGACGCCGCATGGAAGAGACCGGGGTCTTTCGCCAGCGTCCAGAGCTGTCCCAGTCGAAGTGGCAATGGCGCGAGTCCGCGGGCGGCAAAGACGTCCGAACATTTGCGGTGGACTTCGATTCCGGCATGGCGACAGCCGTCAAGACGGAGAACGGCGAACCCCGCCGGTGGTCGGAGAAGCTCGATATCACACAGGGACAGACGTTCGCGGGGTTCGGCTTCACGCTGGCCATCAAGGCGTTGCGCGAGCGGCTCATCAAAGGTGAAACCGTGAATCTCAAAGCTATCGGCTTTACGCCACAGCCGAGAGAGGTGACGGTCGCCATTTCGTACGCGGGACGCGAGTCGGTTCGGACGGCAGACGGCTCGACCGCCGCCGAGCACTACATCATCCATCCGAAGGTTCCGGCGCTGGCGAAATGGTTCGTGAAGGCGCCCGATGCGAATGTCTGGCTGACACCGCCGCCAGCCGTGTTCGTCCGCTTTCAGGGGGCGCTCGTCGAACCGTCGGATCCGATCATCCGCATCGACGGCGGGACAGCGGAATCCGCAGGCGCTCCGCAGGGGACGAGCGGTACGCCGTAACTACTTCCGGTAGGGTTGCTTGGCGTAGCAGTCCGGGCAGACGCCAACCGAGGACGTGGTGTTCTTGCGCTGGTGCAGGAACTGATCGATCGAGATCCAATCGCCGTCAACCGCCACCCGCCGGCACCACGCGCACATCGTCATCATGTGTGAAAGGTGCTGGATCCGCTGGATGGCCTGGCGCAGCACGCCAAGCACGGTGATGAACAGGCAGAGTGCAGCGACGGCTTTGATCGAGAACGCGAAGGGGCGGATTGGCTTCAGGAATGCGCCGAACGATCGTGCGGGAAGGTCCCAGTACGCATCAAGCGCAAAGACCACGATCAGTCCCAGGAAGCCCGCGACCGCCAGCGTGACAATCGGCGGCAAGTAGCTCTCGTGGCGATGATGCTTCACGATTTCGTCTCGGTCGCGAATTCGCCCATCGTCGCCTGGCAGTCGGGACAGATTCCGTGTGTGGTCTCCGTGTGATCGCGCGATTGCACGAACGTCTCAAACGGCATCCAGCGGCCGTCATCCCCAACCCGCTGACACGCGGCACAGAGGGTCAGGAGCGATTCGAGATACGCCAGCCGGCGAAACGTCAGCCATGACACCCCGGTCACGGCTGTCCCCAGCAGCAGCACGAAGCCCGATTCAATCGCGACCTCCACCGGCCGCCAGGGTGTCGACGGAGCGCCGAGGAGCATGTGCGGGAGATCCAGGTACTCGTTCACCCAGATCAACAGGGCGACGAAGATGAAACCGAGCGCCTCCAGCAGAAGCGCCTCATTGACGGCTCGGGCATTGCGCGGCATGTCGGGGCCGTTCTCCTTATCGGCCGGATCGCAGAGTCCTTTTCCACCCTGCTACAATCAACAGTCCGTTCGGTTCACGTTCCTGCCCACGCCGGCGTAGCTCAGTTGGTAGAGCGGCTGATTCGTAATCAGCAGGTCCGCGGTTCAAGCCCGCGCGCCGGCTCCACAAATCACATCAACAACCTGCGGGAATCGGTGTTCCCGAGCGCGTGAGTGATTAGCTGCTGCGGGTCGGAAGCATAGACCATCAGCGCGAACCCGTCATCAGGGTCGCCTGCACCCACCTTTGCACCCACCGTGCGACGCTTGCTGACCCGAGTTCGTGCAATTCGCGTGCAACGGTTCGGGACCGATGATCATAGTAATATCCGGCAAGCGTCTACTTCGATGCCGATGGGATCAAGTGGTCAACGTAAGTTCTCTTGATCAGAGAGCGAGTGCGAACTTGAAGCTGACAGGAATCGCCCTGCTGCTGGCGTTGACGGCCGCTGCTTGTGGCGGACTACCATCCTCACCGTCCGGCCCTTCGTCGCCGTCCACACCATCGGTATCCCCGTCGGCCACCCCTTCGGTTGTCGTTCCGTCTCCAACACCAACCGGCCCGCAGCCCACGATCGCGGGAGTCTTCCCCAGTGTCGTCACCACAGCAGGAACGTGGGGCACGATTACAGGTTCGCAGTTTGAGCCCGGCGCGACCGTGACGATCGGAAACGTCGCAGTGTTCAGCACGGTCGGAGACAGCACAACGATCCGATTTTCTGTAGGCGCACACGCAGCGGGTTCGGTGGACATCACGGTGACCAATCCGGGGGGACACGCCGCAACATTGGCAGGTGGCTATACGTTCACCGCCCCCGATTCGTTCGACGCGAATGGCGATTGGATCGCTCACGCTGACGGCTCCAACCATTACCTGACGGACATGCGTTTCACCATCCGCAACGGTGCACTGATTAGCCTCTCCTGCGGCGGTCAACCGGCACCTGTGACTATCCCGATCACGCTGGCGTTACAAGGCGGGGGCTTCTCAGTCTCAGGACCGGACGGGCTTTCGATGTCCGGTAGGCTCGACTCGATGACAACATCGGAGGGCCGGGTCGCTGCGCCCGGCTGCGGTGACGGGCTCTGGTGGGCCGACAAATCAGACCGCTTTTGACACCAGCCTGTTAGGTGCATCGCACCCCCGCCCCGGTCGCGCTGGTTGCTATCCGATCGTGGGAGTTCGGTGGAACCGGCCCAGACCTTTCCAGTGACCCGCCGCGCCGCAAATAGGCGCGGTCGGTGGGCGACCCATGGAAGGTGTCAGCTATTTACGACCGTTGGCGGCCGGTTGGGGTCGACAGGCGGCCCGAAGTCTGGCTTTTTCGACGAGTTACGGCGTCGATCCCGTTATTTTTCGAGGAAAATTCACGATCGCTCTCCCGGCGGTGCGCCCGGCTGTGAAGCGATCGTCATATCGTGAACTTCCGCTGCGTTCTGTCCTCGCGGCGGAAACAGCAGAGAAGCCTTTTCGATCATTGCCGACTCGCCTTCTGCCAACAGGCTGACGATAACGTGGCCGGCAGAGCCGTCATTGCCCTTGAAGATGTTCGGCACCTTTGCATACGCGATATTCACGTCACCAAACCTCGCTTCGGTGAGTTGAAGAGGCACCGAGTTCATCGAGGCAGCCGCACGAATATCGACTTGCTGCACGTCGCGCCATGAACCGCCGTTCTCTTGAATCTGCGTCGGCTCATTGGGATTTACCGTCACGTTGAACTCGAAACTATCCGGCCGGTTCTCACGCTTCACCCAATCGCCAAACACCTGCGGCCAGAGATCACGGCGATGCAGTGTTCGCAATACGTAGTCACGAAGTGTCATCTCCTGCCCGGAGCTGACCCTGCGGACGAGACTCGCCTCCGAGACAGAGAGCGGCCCGCCGTCTGCCGTCACACTCCCACTGCGCGGTTCAAACGTAAACGATCCAATTCGCAGTCTCTCATTGAGAGACGTTACGAGCGTCCGCCACTCTGCGGCAGCGGCTTCCTCGAAGGTGAGGGTAACGATGCTCTTCGCTTCGGCGGATTTCTTCGCTTCAGGCGTGAACCCTGACTTCGACACGAGAATCGTCTTCGTGACCGGCAAGGAGCTGTGCTTCCCCGCGATTTCGCGAACCCATTCGACCGTCGCGGGACGTGCTTCCGCTGTGCATTCAAACCCGAGGCACACCGGAATGCCGCCTTGCACCGTCATTTCTACGCACACGTCAACTTCGGTTGGCGTCTGCGTCTGCATGTCAACTAGCATCTTCGACTCGGTGACGGTAACTCCGTCGCCCGCAAGCTGATTCTGGAGCAGCACGACAAGCTGCTGAAACTCGTTAGTCCGCCTTGGCATCGTAGACTCATTTTCGCCCACTCGGGGCCGACATCACAGCTTCATCGAAGCCGATTCAAAATTGACAATCCCTGATGCGGCCGCAGGAAGTCCGTCACGCGAGCCTCGCGAGCGGCGACAAACGCTGATGCCCTTCGCTGATCATGTCCGCCCCCATCGAGCGTAGATACCGTTGCGTGGTCACGATCGAGGCGTGGCCGAGTAGGCGCGAGAGTCGGTAAAGGTCGCCGCCCCTGCGGGTCTAGGTGACCGCGAAGCAGTGTCGGAAGGCGTGGGGGTGAATGTGTCGGCCGCTCACACCGGCCGCGTGGCAGGTCCGCTTGATGGCCCGGTAGCCGTTTCGGGATGTCACCCGACGCCCGCTGCTCGTGGCGAACACCGGGGTCGTGGTCGTGTCCTTCAACAACACGTATAGGCGCTTCCGACATTCGAGCGAGATCGGCACGAGTCGTTCACGGTTGCCTTTGCCGCGGACGCGGATCAGGCAGTTGTGCAGGTCGACGTGGTCGCGATCGAGCCCGAGAGCTTCCGAGAGTCTCAGCCCGGTGTCGAGCAACAGAAGCACGAGCGTCCACGTGCGCCGCTGCCAGGACCGCGTTGGCCGGAATGTGAGCAGCCGGCGGATCTCAACATCGCTGATGGGCGTGATGGGTTTCGGCGGGTCGGGGAGTAGCCGGACGCGCACACGATCCGGGGTGTGCCCTTCCTCATGCAACCACGTCAGGAAGCTGTTGATACTTCGCAACCGCACGTTGATCCCGCCCGGCGTCAGCCCGCGCTTCTGCAATCCCACAACAAACTGTTTCAACGACGCACGGGTGAGCGGCCCGATATTGGCCGCGTGTAAGGTCGCAAGATTTTGCCGATACGTGCGGATCGTCTTGTCGCTCCATCCGCGCAGATACCGACCGTGTTCGATGAAATGCTCCGTCAACGTTGCGGTTGTCGTGGACATGATTAGCTGCTCCCGAGTTGGAGGCTCGGAAACACCAATCGTTGCAAGTCGTTGACGGCTGCGAATTAACGTCGCCGGCGTAGCTCAGTTGGTAGAGCGGCTGATTCGTAATCAGCAGGTCCGCGGTTCAAGCCCGCGCGCCGGCTCCATTTCTCAGGATCCCACCACAATCCCAAATGATCACCACGGTCAGCGCTGCCCAATGCGCGTGCGACATCTGGTCCCCCCAAGGGTACGGGTCACAGGCTGCTGAGGCCCAGTGCGAGCGCCGCTGTGAACCCACGCGCGCCCGGCGCTCCAAATTCGGTTGCGGAGCGATTCCCATTGCCAAGCGCCAGCAGCGCGACGGAGGCGCCACCCTCGATGACGGCGACGATTAGTGTTGCCACGATGACTCTCTGAATGCGTGTCATGGTCCTTCTTCCTCTCAAACGGTGAGACGAAGTCGGCGGCGCAGTGTCTTTGACAGATTGTTGACATTTCGGTGACGGTTATTGGGGCGATCACCGCCAACATTCGGGGTGGGCCGACGCTATGGATGCTTGGTGAAGGTCTTCTTGTGCGTGGTGCGGCGTGTTTCTTCTTCGGTCACGAGGCGATAAGCAACGTAGTACTTGAAGATGTTGCCTACGTACGACACGGTCTCACGGCCAATACGGGCCGACGCGATTTCCTCGACGTTGTCGAGCCAGATGTTCGGATCGAGACCGAGCCGTGGCGCCTCGCGGCGCAGCTGCCGGATACGTCCGGGACCGGCGTTGTACGACGCGAGCGTGAACAAGAACTTGTTGAGATCGTCGAGCGGTTCATTTCCGAGGTAATGGTCCATCAGTCGACGCGTGTACTTCACGCCAGCGTGGATGTTGGGCTCGACCTGCCTGATGTCGCCGACGTTCATCGCCCGGCCGGTGGCAGGCATCAGCTGCATCACGCCAATGGCCCCGACCCTGCTCCGAGCGTTCTGATTGAGTCGGGATTCCTGATAGCCCTTCGCCATCAT
>DASTZI010000213.1:0-8665 GCA_035764385.1 Vicinamibacterales bacterium | reverse complement strand
ATCTACTATTTGAGCCAGTGGTTCCCTGCTGCTGCGCGCGCCTCCGCGATCTCACGGTTCACGACCGCGACTGCCACCTCCGGCATCGTCGGCGGTCCGTTGTCCGCGGCTCTGTTGACGCTCGATGGGGTGAGCGGCCTGGCGGGTTGGCAGTGGATCTTCGTGGCCGAGGGTATTCCATCAGTCCTCCTCGGTGTTACGACCCTCTGGTTCCTGACCGACCGGCCAGCGGAGGCAAAATGGTTGTCGCCAGCGGAGCGGGAACATCTCGACGCCACGATGCGGATGGAGGCGGCCGGAATCGAGTGTCGGGGACACGTCAGCCTTCGCGATGCCCTCCTTCACCCGACGGTCTTGCGTCTCAGCTTTCTCAGCTTCACTCTTCTCCTTGGTTTCTACGGCATCAGCTTCTGGCTCCCGCAGATCGTTGAATCGTTATCACACGGACGCGGTGTCGAAGTTGCGCTCCTCTCGTCGATTCCTTACGTGGTTGCGGCGGCGGCGATGGTGATGGTTGGAGCACACTCCGACCGCAAGCGGGAGCGGTGCCTTCACATCGCGGGCGCTGCGCTGGTGGGTGCGGCAGGATTTGGTGCCACCGCCGCGGTTCAGACTCCGTTACCTGGATTGATCGCGCTGTCCGTCGCAGCTGCGGGCGTTTTCAGCGCGATTCCTGTTTTCTGGTCGTTACCGACGACCTTCTTGAGCGGGACGGCTGCGGCCGGTGCGATCGCGTTGATCAATTCACTGGGCAATCTCGCGGGGTTCTTTGGACCGTCCCTCATCGGGCGCGTACGAGACCTGACGGGCGGGTTCGCTGGCAGTTTGATCACTATCGCTGTCCTCCTGGTTGGCAGCTCGGCGCTCGCAGTCAGCCTGCGGCGATCGCCAGCGAATGACAACGAGCTGAGTGAAGGGCGTCTCGACGGAAGAGCCCCAAGGCGATTGGAAACGCATGAGTGCGACTGATGACACCTCCCGGTACGCGCTTGGCCATTCCAATCGAGAACTTGATCGGCTGAGCGCCCAGGCACGTCTAATCGACCCTATTACGCGGCAGTTCTTTCGCGAGGCCGGGATTACTCGTGGAATGCGGGTGCTCGACGTCGGCAGCGGCGCTGGAGACGTCGCGTTGTTGCTGGCGGAGTTGATCGGTAACACCGGTGAAGTCGTTGGAGTCGACCGCGCACCGCGTGCGCTGGCGGTTGCCAGAGCGCGGGCGGACTTGCGCAGAAATGTCTCATTCCGCGAGGGCGATCCTGCCAGGATAACGTTCGAACGAGGCTTCGACGCTGTGGTTGGTCGCTACGTTCTGCAGTTTCAACCAGATCCTGTGGCGATGCTCCGAGCGCTGACCCGCCATCTGCACCCCGGAGGCATAGTGGCCTTCCATGAACTCGACTGGGACGGCGCCCGGTCATTCACGTCGTCCTCGCAAACCTATGACCAGTGCTGCAGATGGATTGTCGAGACGCTCCGAATGCTCGGCGCGGAGACGCGGATGGGCATCAAACTGCATTCGACCTTTGTCGGCGCCGGCCTTCCGGCACCGTCGATGCGGTTGGAAGCCGTCGTCGGTGGAGGCGTTAACAGCGCGGATTGTCTGAAGTTGGTTACGGATCTCATGGAGACGCTTCTTACCGACATGGGGCGTCTGGGCGTGGCGACGGCTGCTGACATCGGCATCGAGACCCTCTCTGATCGGATACGTCGTGAAGTGATCTCAAGCAACAGCGTCATCGTTGGCCGCTCGGAAATTGGAGCTTGGACTCGCGTCTGAGTTTGGATGGTGGCCAACGCGCAGTAGGTTTCGTTCCTCGTGGTTGCCTGCCTCGCTCGCGAGACGTTCGAGCGTGAGTTACGCAATCGACGGCGTGTCGCTCGACACGACAGGGAGTTGCTCGGCGCACGACCCGAGCGGGGACCCTACCTCTCCTCGCCCGTGGCGGGTCGCGAAGGGTCGCCAAATCGGGGGCGAAAGCGCGAGCTAGTTCGAGGAGGATTATTGGACCGCCTGGAAGGGGGTCTTGTTGGAGCGAAGTGACGGGTAACGTGGGAGGTTTGCGCTTTGCTTTGGAAGCATCAGCGCGAGGCCAGCGGACGCGAAAAAGGCAACGCCGGCAATACCCAAGCCTCGGAAGATCCCACCCCCGCCATTGGCAGCGGCGCCGACGATCGCGGGCCCCACAAACCCGCCGAGCGAGCCGAACGACGTGATCAGGGCAATGCCCGCCGCGGCAGCGCTTCCCGCCAGGAATTCGTTGGGAAGCGCCCAGAACGGGCCCCAAAAACCGCAATTCCCCATTGAAACGAGACACCACAACATGATCGAAAGCCACAGAGAATTGGTCGTGCCCAGCAGAACGAACGCGGTACCTCCAACGATGAGTGGCACAGCCGCGTGATATCGGCGTTCGAGTCTCAGATCGGAACTACGAGATACGAGGATCGTTGCGATGAGTCCAGCGACGTACGGAATCATCACCAAAAGACCAACCACGGTATTCGAATAGTTCGCCAGCGATTTGACAGCTTGTGGCATCCAGAAGTAGATGGCGTACGATCCTATTTGATAAGCGAACGAGATCCAGGCCAAGTGCCAGACACGCCGATTAGTTAGAGTACGCACGAGGGGCATCTCACCCTCACTCGCCTTTTCGGATGCTTCCAACGTGAGCTCGGCAGCGATCCAGGCTTTTTCCTGAGCGGTAAGAAATCGGGCCTCAATGGGACGGCTCGGTAACACAAAGTAAGTCAGCACTCCGCACGCAACCGCCGGTAGCCCCTCCAGAATCAGCAGCCACCTCCAGCTTGCGACCGAGAACCAATGGACATGATCCAGGACCCAGCCAGAGACGGGAGATCCCACGATGTTTGAGATGGGAATCGCCAGCATGAACAACGCGATCATCTGCGCCTGCTCGCGCCGCCGAAACCAGTACGTCAGATACAGCAGAATGCCCGGGAAGTAGCCAGCCTCGGCCACTCCGAGCAGGAAGCGCGCCGCATACAACTGCGGCACGTTACGAACAAAGCCAGTCATCACCGCTACGACACCCCAACTCACCAAGATGCGGGTGATCCAAGTTCGCGCCCCAATGCGATGCAGCAAGAGATTGCTGGGGATCTCAAATATGCAGTACCCCCAGAAGAAAATCCCCGTGAGCAGTCCAAACTGAGTGCTCGAGATCGCGAGATCCGCATTCATCGTCAACGCGGCGAATCCGATGTTGGTGCGATCCAGAAATGCGATGAGGTACAGCAGAAACAGTAGAGGGAGGAGCCGGCCTCTCACTTTGCCGATCGTTCTGGCCGGCACATCCGTTGCGGCGACTGTCGTCGTGTCAACCATGTCACCTCGCCTCCGTTCCGCGGACCAGCGATCAGATTGCTCGCACCGTGGTATGAATCATAGGCGGTGACCGCATACCGGCCGAAGCGCTGCAGGACACACGAAATGAACGCATCCGCGAGGCCTCGATACCCAGGCTCTCACACTCAGTTTGCTAACCAGCACTGGCGACAAATCGCCCGTTGGACATCAGAAAAGAGATCGACGTTTTCTATTACCACCACGGCTCCGCTTACAAGAAGCCGCCCGTTGTCATGGAAGTCAGGTGACGAGGACGCTTGGCGAATCCTGGTTCGTCGGTTCGATCTTCGCGGCGAACGTCTGGACCGCGATCTTGCCTCCCCTGATCAAGAAGGTATCGGCGGCGAAAGCGATGTTCGCCGACGCGCAGTGCGCGTGCCACACGATGTAGACAACATCGTCCAAAACGTGCAGCGTGTCCATTGTGAGTTGGTAAGTCCCGGGCTTAAACAGCGAGGCGAGAACCGCTTCGAAGAACCCACGAATCGACTGCTTGCCTTGAAGCGCGCCGTCGGGACCGATGACGATGGCGTCGTCTGTGTAATCGCTGAGGATGCCGTCGAGATCGCCAGCGGCAAAGGCGCCGAGATGGTGTTCGAAGACCTGCCGAGTGGTGCCGATTTCAGTTGCCATCGTCCCTCCTCAACACACAATCCAAAACGCGGGGACGGTTATCCTACGCGCTCTCCGCGAGCCTGAGTAGCCAAAAACTGACTCGGTCAGATCGGGCGCTCGACCACTCGCGGGACCCTAGGATGCCGCGGGTGATAGCGGACGATTCGCCACGCTCCGTTGATCGACTAACTCGATACGTCCCAAATCCACGCGGTGGTAACATCCCGATTTACCTCGTGCGGTCCTGTTTGGACCGCTCGCGATCGGCGACACGCGGCGGCTTGCACCTGGCCGCATCCGCAGGAAGGGTTCTGTGAAGACACTCCAACAACAAGCCACCGAGATGCTGAGATGATCGACGGCGTGGAAGGCGAGAAGAAGTACGCGCGCCTGACGCCGAACGATCGCGCCCTGATCTTGAGGCTCGCGGCCAAAGGCCACCTCACGCGGGCCGAGATTGCCAAGGCCGTTGGCTGCGACCCGTCAACGGTGACGCGCACCTTGCAGCTCCTCGACACGCGCAGCGAAGCGCGGATCATTCTGGAAAGTGGCGCCGCACGGCTGGCGGATACCGTCGTCAAGACCGCCGACGCCGGGATCGCGCTAAAAGCCCTGGGCAAGCTCGATGTGGTGCGCGAAGATAGCGCACCAGGCGGGCCGCAATTCACGGTCGTTCTAGGGGCGACCGTCGATCCCGTGACGGGCCGAGAACTTTCGCCTTCAGTTACACAGGACTTCCACAGACAACCCTAGATAGTGCCGTGGCTGCGGCGCCTGATCCGACAGACGTCTAATGGACCTGCACGCCGCGCTGCTCGAGGGATTGCGGGCCGCGGCGGCGGGTGCATTCACGCCTCGGTTCTATCAGGTGCGGGTGAGTCCGCGGCGCGTGAGACGGTATCGACGGCCGGGGAGGGGCTCGCCGCTCACGCCGGCCGAAGCACGGGCGGTGCAGGCATTTCAGTACTTTGGCGGGTGCAGCATCACCGAGCTTGCGCGGCGCTTTCATCGGAACCGACGAACGATCCGTAAGGCGCTCGGCATCAGATTCGCCGCGACACTGTCGGAGGCGGGGTGGGAGCGTCCACCTGACGTCTAGGCCGTAGCTCTGCGGCCGTCGCCTCGTAGTCACCACGCGCAGCGAGCCGGCAGTGAGTCCAATCAGCGGAGCAGTCAGTTCGGACCTTGCGCGGTTTCCTCGCCACATGTCTCAGCGCAACCTCAGCGCATCAAGCGTCGCACAAACCTTGTTCGAGTTCGTGCTCGCACTCGTTGATCCTGTGAACAGACACAAGCATTCCCCGTGATAGCGCTTGGTCGGCGTCTCTATGGAGGACAGAGTCATGACTGCGACAAAGGCTGTTGCTGGCGGCGTTGCCGCCAACGTCATCACCGTGGTCTTGTGGGCGATCTCTAGCATTCCGGGTTGGAACGCGATGCCGGAGGAACCAAGGGCTGCCATCATCGGTCTGGTCAGCGCTGCTGTTGGTGCGGCGATCGTCTATTTCGCGCCGGCGAACAAGGAAACATTGACCACGACAGTCGCCGAGATCCGTCATGAACTCGGCTCAATGCGGCCACATACCGCCATCGTCGGCGTAACAGATTGAAGCAATGCGATCAGCAACAGCGGTTCGATGCCGTAGCGTGGCAGGGCGATTCGATCAATTCACCTCCGTGCTCGCACATCGACACTGAACTCGTTCCGCCGTATCGACGTGGTATGCGGAGCACTCGATGTTGCGTCCGCTCCTGCCGCGCATTCGCCACAACGTCGTGATGAATTCCATGCGTGGTTCTGGCTTGTCGCCCTCGCGCGTCAACCATTCGAAGTCCTGGTCGGTCATCTGTCTGCCTTTCCTGATTTATTTCCGTCTTGATGGTTGCGATGCGCTTATGCCCGACACTCGATCTCGGTCAGGTGCCTCGCGCCTGCCCTAACTGCGGCCGCTCCTTCCATGGGTCGGTACGTTGAACTGTTAGCGACACGACAGATAGGCTTGACCGATTCTGCTAAATTAGTTGGAGAGACCTCATTTCTTTACAACTCACATTGCTATGCCGGGGGTCAACATGAAGCCTCTGTGTCCGGCACCGCCCTGTGAGCGGTGCGCTACTTCTCACAAAGTCCAACCCACGCTCGTAACGTCGATGGCCGTTTATTGGCGCTGCGCTAAGTGCGGCCACATCTGGGCAACCACAAGGTCACTGTCGCGAGACACGGAGCCGAATACCGCGTAAAACGGTGACGTAGGGCGCGATCGCCGCGGCAGAGCTCGAACGATTCGCGCCTTAGCAATTAGGCTGATGGTGTTGCTCCCTCAAGTCACACCTATGCCGCTCGTGCGGTTCCCGAAGCCGTTCGATCACGGGGACTTCCTGTACGAAATCAAGTACGACGGCTTCCGAGCGCTGGCGTACATCAACGGGCATCACTGCCAGCTGATTTCTCGCCGCCGGCACGTCTACAAGTCCTAGCCGTATCTGTGCGATGAACTCGCGCACGCGATGCGCTGCGACAGCGCCGTCATCGACGGCGAGATCGCTTGCTTCGGCAGGGACGGTCGCAGCCGGTTCAACGATCTGCTGTTTCGTAGGGAGTGGCCTTTTTTCGCCGCGTTCGATCTGCTCTGGCTTGATGGCGAAGACTTGCGCTCGCTGCTCATCACACGTAAACGCCGGGTGAAGGCGATCATGCCGCGGGTGGAATCGCGGGTGCTCTACGTCGATCACGTTGCCGGCCGCGGTCGCGCCCTGTTTCGCGCAGCGTGCAAGAATGACCTCGAAGGCGTCGTCGCAAAATGGCGCCACGGCACATATCAGACCGGTCAGGGAACGAGCTGGCTCAAGATCAAGAATCCCCGATACTCACAGGTGGAAGGTCGGCACGAACTCTTCGAGCACCGAGGGCAGCTGCCGGCATCGCGGACATCGGCACCACGTCTTGTGCTTACCTGAGGGACTTGGTAACGCCGCCGGTCAGCTTAGTACGAAGACCGCCGCCGACAAGAATCCTCGCGCTAACTCTGTAGCAAGAGAAGTCTCTTCCCGATAGCTCGGATCGTGATGGTCCGACGCCTGCCGCCTACAGTCGTCCTCCGCAGTGACCCACTCTATCCGGTGTTCGATGCGACCGTCCCGAACGTTAATTCGTCGAGGAGACTCCAAGCCATGCACAAAGGATGGAGGCGTTTCATCAGGTCGGTGGTCATAAACGGCGTTGGTTTGGGAGCCTGCGTGCTCCTGATGGCGACAGCGACGGTCACCGCCTGGAGTAACGGTGGGCACACGAAGACGCTGACTAAGCCCATATTTGGCACGCACGACTACATCGCGTTTCGCGGGTACGTGATGGCCCACCAACCGCTCTTCATCAAACAGAATCTGAACGCGTACTTCTAGGGCAGCGAGGCGCCAGACTTCGGCAAGAAGCTTTTGTCCGCTGCCGAGGGCACCTACGGCGACACGGCGCAATGCCACTGCATCCTGTTCGACAGCGAGGGACGCGTCTCCAACGATCGCCTTGAGGTGCGCGTCCAACAGGAGTTCTCAAAGGCGCAAACCGCGCTGGCTGCCGGAGACAATCGTCTCGCCGCCTTTTATGCGGGTGCGATGGCCCATTATCTCGGCGACCTCTTGCAGTTCTGCCACATCATGGGCGCTGAATCTCATTGGGGTTCAGAGGACAAAGACATTCACTCGAAGTACGAGGCCGCGGTCGAACGGTCGATCGACTTCACTACACGGAAATCGTCGCTGCTCGATTCCTTCGTCAAAGAAATCGCCGTCGGCGGGGACACCCCCGAAGGCGTCGCACTCGCGGTAGCGCGTCACACGGAACGTGGCAACAGCGATCGGACGCCCCGGTGGATGCATACCCGGTATCGCGCCCTGATTAAGCAGGGGAAAAGCGCTCAATCGGCCGACTGGGATGGCGCCTTCCGCACGCAGACCGGTCAGAACGTCAATTTTTCAGTGAACGGAGTAGCCAAGAACCTCGAGATGCTTCTCGGCGAATGATCGCTGACGTTCCTTAACTTCGATCAACAGATCGCTAAGGCGAAGAAATTCGCTACAATTCGCGCGGTTTCCTCTAAACAACACATGCCCCTCGGTCCCGGTACTCGCCTCGGGCCGTATGAAATCCAGTCCGCCTTGGGTGCAGGTGGGATGGGAGAGGTCTATAAGGCGAAAGACACTCGTCTCGATCGAATCGTCGCGATCAAAGTTCTCCCGTCGCACGTCAGCGACGATCCTTCGCGGCGAGAGCGCTTCGAGCGCGAAGCCCGCACCGTCGCTGCGCTGAATCATCCGCACATCTGCACGCTCTACGACGTCGGCCGCGAGGGTGGCACTGACTTTCTCGTCCTCGAATATCTAGAAGGACAGACGCTCGCCGATCGCCTGACGAAAGGCGCGTTGCCTCTGGATCAGGCGCTGCCGATTGCGATCCAGATTGCGGACGCGCTCGACAAAGCACACCTGGCCGGCATCGTCCATCGCGATCCGAAGCCGGGCAACATCATGCTGACGAAGTCGGGCGCGAAGCTGCTCGACTTCGGGCTCGCGAAAACCGCGACATCGAGTGTTGGGGTGTCTGGTTTCTCGATCATGGCGACAGCACAGGCGCCAGTAACAGCACAAGGCACGATCCTCGGGACGCTCCAGTACATGTCC
>DASTZI010000212.1:0-51611 GCA_035764385.1 Vicinamibacterales bacterium | reverse complement strand
ACAGCACCGCGAGCTGGCTCTCCGAGAAACCGTATCGCTCGAAGAACCAGTAGGCGATCAGCGCCGAGCTGAGGAACCCGCCGCCGATGCTGTCGATGCCGAAGAGCAGCGCAAGCTTCCCAATCGCCCGGTCACCCATGGCGCGATCCCCATCACGCGCGGCGCGAACCTTAAGGGTGTGCGCTACGGGTGATGAAGCCACTTCTACGCGATCCGAGAGAGCGAGATAGGGAGCGACGCATGCCAGCGCCGCGGTTCCGCACACGAAGAAGATCAGCCGGTGTTCGCCGGCAAATGCGAGCGCGGCGAGACCGCCGAACGCGTGGCCACCGTCGAGCACGAGGTTGTACCAGGCGAGCGTCCACGTGCGGTGTTCCGCGTCCGTCGTCTCCGGAAGAATGGCCTGCTCCAACGTGCCCGCTGGACCGCGGTCGCGTCCCATGCCGTTGAGCATTCCGGCAAACGCGGTGGGAATCAGCCAGATCAGCTTCGCGGAGACTGCAGCCGCGAAGTAGCCAAAGCCGGTGAGCAGCGAGAGAGCGATCAGCGCCCGCCGCCGTCCGAGTCGATCGGCCGCAACCGTCACCACGAGTGTCATCGTCGCGATTCCGGCGAGGCCCGCGCCGATCACCGCGCCAGCGCCGGCGACCGACACGCCGGCTTCCGTTAGCGCGATAGCGAGCACGACGCCGATGAGGCCGACCGCAGACGAACGGAGAAACGCCGCGACGTAGATGAGGAGAGAATCGCGGGTCAGCACGATCATCGTGGAGGCGGACCTTTAGGTCCGCCTACCTTTCAGCGTCCGCCTATCGCTGAGCGGCGGTTGTCTTCGGACGGGCGCCGGTTTGATCCAACGCCGCGCGAAATGCGGTCGCGAGCTTCTGCGCCGGACCTTTCCCCCAGTAATGGAGAAAGATGACCGGTGGATTGGTTCCGGTCATGTGATGGTGGATCGCGACGACATCGATGCCATTCATGCGAAATGCCTTGAGCACCGGCGTGACCTCGCTGTCGAGCATGGCCACGTCGCCCGCGATGACCGCGTCGGAGTCGCTGCCGTAGAAGGCCGCCCACGTATTCAGCCCCATACGCGAATTGATCGGGGCCCCCATCTCCTTGAGCGGGATGTCTGGCCGTCCGATAGTGATCTTGTAGACAGCGGCGTTCTGTTCACCCGCGTAGCCGACGATCTTCGCGAGCGCCGCGCTATCAAGCGTGCCGGTAATGGCGCGACCGCTCGCAGGCGGACCTGAAGGTCCGCCTCTACGATCGGCGGCTGACCCGGTTCCGATCAGCGCAAGGGCGGGCTTCACTTTGGTGGCCAGGTCGGCCGCGGTGCCGTGACCGTGGACGTGCATGTAGTAGATGCGGGGAGTATCGAAGAAGAAGTGATTGTGGAGCGCGGTAACGTCGAGCCCGTTCGTCAGCAGCGCAGACATGACCGGGTTCACTTCGTCCTCGGTGAGGACGAGGTCACCCATCATCACGTCCATGCCGGTTCCCTTGGTCAGCGCCAGCCATCCACCGAAGCCGAATGGTGTCGGCGTGGCGACGCCGTCGATGACGACGTGCAAATCGTTGCGCGGGATATTGACCCGGAGCACGTTTTCTTTGAAGTCGCCCTGCTTGCCCAGCGTGGTGAGGACCGCCTGGTAATCGGCAGGCATGGCGGCCTGTGCGAAGGCGGACGCCGGAAGAACGAACAGAACCAGTGCGATCCAGTGGCGCATGACAACCTCCTCGAACCAGACCCACTCGCCAGTGTACTTGGCCGTCGTTCTAAAATGTTTCGACTCATGCGTTTGGTGCTCGCGGCGGTTGTGCTGGCGGTACTCGTGCGTCCCGCTGCCGCGCAGACCGATACCGGCGAAATCTCTGGCGTTGTGCGCGACACGCAGGGCGGCGTGCTGCCCGGCGTGACGATTGTGGCCGAGCACCTCGACAGTGGGACGCGCATCGAGCATGTCACCGATGGCGAGGGACGCTATTTCCTCCCGGCGCTGCGAACCGGCACCTACAACCTGACGGCCGACCTGACAGGGTTCCGGCGCATCATTCGTTCCGGCCTGATGCTTCGGCTCGGCCAGACCGTCACCATCGATTTCGAGCTCGAACCCGGCGGGCTCACCGAGGACGTCGTCGTGACCGGCGATCCGCCGTTGCTCCGCACGAACGCGGAGATCAGCGACGTCATCGAGAATCGTCAAGTCGTTCAGATTCCGCTGAACGGCCGCAACTTCCTGACGCTCGCACAACTGAGCGATGGCGTGGTGCTGCCTCCTGGCGGCACGCGTGGTGACGCGCTGCAGCAGGCCGGACCGCTGCCGAACGTCGGCGGACAGCGCTCGGGGCACAACATCTATCTCCTCGACGGCTTCAAGGTCACCGACGAACTCTTCAACAACCTCGTGATCAATCCGTCGGTGGACTCGATCCAGGAGTTCAAGATTCAGAAGTCGCAGTACCCGGCGGAGTTCGGCGGCAAGGCGTCAGCGCTGATCAATGTCGCGACACGAACCGGTACCAACGCGTTTCACGCGAACGTGTTCGACTTCGGGCGCCACGATCGGTTCGATGCCCATAACTATTTCGCCCCGCACGATCAGCCGGTGCCGCCGCTGCGGCAGAACCAGTTTGGCGGCACGGTCGGCGGCCCTATTGTTCGCAACTCCACGTTCTTTTTCGCCAGCTACGAAGGTCAACGCATCCGACGCTCCCTGACACGGACGTTCTCGGTGCCGTCGGCCGCGGTGCGTGGAGGAGATTTCTCGTCGCTCGGTCCAATCTGCGACCCAACGGCGGCCGGGGGCTGCGTGCCGTTTCCGCAGAATCGGATCCCGGTAGCACGGATCGATCCGATTGCGGCGGCGTTTCTCGGTCATGTGCCGCTGCCGACCTCTGATGCGGCGTTCCAGAATCTGACCGCGACGGGCACACAGCGAAACAACGTCGATCAGGTGAGCCTTCGACTCGATCGACGTCTTGCTATGGCTGACCAGCTCTTCGCTCGAGTGAGCACGTTCGATGCGAAGGACCGGCAGCCGTTTGGGACAAGCACTCTGCAGGAGACGCTCGTGCCCGGGTTTGGACGCGACGTTCGCACCAGCGCGCGAAATATCGGCGTCAGTCATACGCACGTCTTCGGCTCGAGGGTGATGAACGAGCTGAGGGGTGGCTGGCTGCGCGTGAGCGGTGGACAGGTGAGCGAGAACCGCGGCGTCGACTTTGCGGGGCAGACGGGGCTTGAAGGTGTGACGCGCGATCCGCGCGACGTCGGCTATCCGCAGACGTCGACCGCCGGTCTCTTCAGCACGATGGGCGATCCGACTTCCTTCGTCTATCGGCGGAACGAACATTTCGAGCTGTATGAAAACCTATTACTGGATCGCGGTGCCCACCATCTGAAGTTCGGGACCTACTTCTTCCATCTTCAGTTCCGGCCAGAGCAACCTGACAATGCGCGTGGTGCGTTCAACTACACCGGGCAGTTCACAGGCAACGCGTTTGCCGATTTTCTCCTCGGCTATCCGACCAGCGCGGTCTCGGGAATCGGGCGGGGCAGCGAGGATGGGCGCGCCAACTGGGTGCACCTCTTCGCGCAGGATGACTGGCGCGTGCGGCGCAACCTGACCGTCAACCTGGGCCTTCGCTACGAATACAACCAGCACATGCACGATGTCGCAAATCGGTTGTCATCCGTCGATGTGGACGGCCGCCGATTCGTGATCGCGAGCGACGCCAACGGCACGATCAGCGACGAAGCCAGACCGCTGCTGTCGTCGCTGCCGCTTCGGTACGTGACCTCGGCTGAAGCGGGTTGGGATCCGGGCTTGTTGCGCCACTCGCCCGTGCGCCTCGCACCGCGAACGGGATTTGCGCTTTCGCTGGCGAACGAGCGCGCGGTCATCCGCGGTGGCTACGGCATCTTTCTGAATCAGTGGGCGTACAGCGTGCAGACCGCGTTCGCCCGCAACCTTCCGTTCTTCTTTACACGTGAAGTCGACGTGCCCGTCGACACTCGTACGCCGCTCTATCAGACGCGCAACATGCTGACCGCCGATCCAACGCGTGTCGTGAGTCCGACGATCATGGACCACGATTACGCCGTGGAATACACGCAGACATGGAGCGGCGGCGTGCAGTACGAGCTCGATAAGTTGACGATGGCGGAGGTGAACTACATGGGATCGTGGACGGTCGGCGCCGATAACGCGACGGTCCGCAACGTCCCGGAACCGGGTTCTGGTGCTATTCAAACACGCAGGCCGATTCCGCAACTTGGCGCCATCCGCTCAATTCGCTTCGACGGCCGATCGATCTATCACGCGGCCACCTTCAGCGCCGCGCGGCGACTGAGCGACAACTACTCGTACACCGTCAGCTACACGCTCTCGACGTCGAAAGACGACGCGTCGAATCCGGGGCCGACCGAATCGGAAGCCAACGTACCGCAGAACGTGCGCAACATTTTCAGCGACAGCGGAGAGTGGGCGCGTTCGAGCTTCGATCACCGTCACGTGTTTGCGGCCAGCGCGACCTATCAGCTGCCGGCGTTGCCGCGACTTGGACGTGCGGTGGCGGCCGTTGTCAGCGGGTGGCGCATCAGTCCGGTATTCCTGGCTCAGTCCGGCGCGCCGTTCACCGTCAACCTCGGCGTCGATCAGGCGAATGTTGGCGCGGGTCCGGCCCAGCGTCCGAATCAGCTCGGCAATCCAAATCTTCCCGGCGGTCAGCGAACGCCGGACCGCTGGTTCGATACCTCGGCGTTCGCGCTCCCAGCACCGTTTACCTTCGGCAGCGCACCGCGCAACAGCGTCATCGGCCCGGGCTTCAGCACGACCGACGTCGCGTTCGCGCGCACGTGGAGCATTGCCGGTCGTGAACTCGAAGCGCGCTGGGAAGTCTTCAATCTGTTCAACCGCGCAAATTTCGACGTGCCGAACCGGGTCTTCGGCACGCCGAACTTCGGACGCATCTTCAGTGCGAAGGAGCCTCGGGAGATGCAGTTTGGCGTGAAGCTGGCCTTTTGATGCTTACCGCGACAGTAAGTTGACACGGCGACCGAAATTGACTCTTCACTGAGATGAGGACTACATTCGAGCAGTTCGATGGTTGCCCTGCGTCATTCCCGCGTTCTCGTGACCACACTGTGGCTGGTCATGCAGACAGCGCTGCTCATCTCTCCCTCGGTGATGCTGCTCAGCGCCCACGAGGAGGCCGCGGAGTGTACCTGCGCGCACGGCGACCACGCGATCTGTCCGATGCACCATCGACCGGCCCCGGGTTCGAGGATCTGTCTGATGGGGAGCGCGGACAACACCTTGGCAACTCTGGGTTCGCTGTTCCAGGCTGCCGCACTTCTGCCGTCGGTGACGTCAGCGCCCGTCCCGGCGACGACATCGATCGCGTCGATTGATTCAGTTTCGACGATAGCGTTCCGTTCCGTTCCACCCGATCCTCCGCCTCCCCGCATCTAGTTCCTCGTCCAGTTCGGCGAACCGCATGCCCGCGTAAGCGCGAGGGCACTACATCGCTGCCGTGCGACGTTTTTCAGACCGTCGCGCCGGCATGTGGTGTTAGTCGGTTAGTTCAACGGGGGACAGGGTGAAGACACAATTCATTGGCGTAATCCTGGCGGCATGTTGTGCGGCCGCGTGGGCTGACGTCGCGCATGCCCAGGAAACAATCAATTACGCGAGCCTCGGCGGCCGCGTCACCGATCCGCAAGGAGGGGTCGTGCCGGGCGCGGTGGTCAGTGCTCGCCGGATCGAAACCAACAGCACCGCGGAGACGACGACGGATTCGGAAGGACGTTTCCGTTTCCCCTACCTGAGAGTCGGCTCGTATGAAGTGAAGGTGCGCCTTCAGGGTTTCGCGGACAGTGTTCAAACATTGAGGCTCACGCTCGGCGCGGCGTTCGATCTGCCGGTGTCGCTCAACGTCGCCGGACTGGATACCTCTGTCACCGTCACGGGTGAGGCCACGGTGCTAGAAGCGGCGCGAAGCCAAATCGCCGCCACCGTCCCTCAAATTGAAGTCGAGCGTCTGCCGATGAACGGGCGGAACTTCCTGGATCTGGCGCTGCTCATTCCAGGCGTGTCGCCAACGAACATCGGCAGTACGCAACTGTTCCCGGAGACGTCAGCGGTGCCCGGCCAGGGGATCTCCATCGCCAGCCAGCGAAATCTCTCCAACAGCTTCATCGTTGACGGTCTCTCCGCGAACGACGACGCCGCCGGCCTGAGCGGAATTCCGTACGGCGTAGACGCGGTCGAGCAGTTCCAGGTCGTCACCTCCGGTGGCCAGGCAGAACTGGGGCGCGCGCTGGGCGGGTACGTCAACGTCGTCACCAAGAGCGGCACCAACGCGATTCACGGCACGGTGTACGACTTCATTCGGGACGACAGGTTCAACGCGAAGAACGCTCTGTCGGGCAAGACACTGCCGATGGATCAGCAGCAATATGGCGCCAGCCTCGGCGGTCCACTCGTCCGCAATCGCACGTTCTACTTCGCGAATTTCGAGCAGCGACGGCTCGATCAGACCGGTCTTGTCACGATCCTCGAGCCAAACGTGCCAGTGATCGACGCCCGACTCGCGGCTGCCGGCTACCAAGGCGGACAGGTGACAACCGGCATCTATCCCAATCCGGTTCACAGCGCCACTTTCCTCGGCAAGATCGACCATCAGGTGAGCGGCGCCGATCAGGTGTCGGTGCGGTACAGCCTCTATCACGTGACATCCGATAACTCGCGTGGCGCCGGGGCGTTGAACGCACCGAGCGCGTCAGCCGGTCTCGATAACGTCGACCACTCCCTCGCGTTTGGCAACACCCGAAGTCTTTCGACGAGGACGGTCAACGAAACCCGCGCGCAGGTGGCGTACGGCGATCTGAAAGCGCCTCCGACGGATCCGCTTGGTCCTGCCGTCAGCATCGCGGGCATCGCCTCGTTTGGCACACTGTCTGGAAGTCCCACACGACGCAAGAACGCGATGTATCAGGTCATCGATAACATCTCGCATCAGGCGGGGGCGCATGCGCTGCGCGCCGGGGTTGATTTTGTGTTCAACCACGACACCATCACGTATCCGCGGTCGGTTCGTGGCAGTTATACGTTCGCCTCGTTACCAAACTTCCTCACGGGGAACTACAGCGGCTTCACGCAGACGTTTGGGGATCCGGTTGCTTCTCAGACCAACCCGAATCTGGGGATGTACGCGCAGGACGAATGGCGCGTCGGTACTCAGTTGACGCTGAATCTCGGCCTTCGCTACGACCTGCAGTTTCTCGAGCCGATCGAGACCGACATCAACAATGTGTCGCCGCGCGTCGGATTTGCCTGGTCCCCCTCAGCGTCGCGTAATTTCATCGTTCGCGGAAACGCGGGCCTGTTCTTCGATCGCGTACCGCTGCGGGCGGTCGCGAACGCCATCCTGTCGGCGGGCAACACGACGGACCTCGACCAGCTGCATCAACCGAGTGTGTCCGGCCTCATTCCGACACAGGCGGGTGCGCCCGTCTTTCCGGCCATCCTCTCGGAGCGTCTACTGACCACGACGCTCGTTGACTTTACGACGATGGACAGGAACCTGCAGAACGCGTACTCCAGGCAGGCCAGCGTGGAAATTGAGCGCTCGTTCAGCGGAGGTCGCACCGTCAGTGTCGGCTACCAGTACCTGGCCGGCGAGAACCTGCTCATGTCCGTGAACCAGAACGTACCGACGTGCGTGGCTGCCGGGACAAACAACGGGTGCCGACCGACCTCCACGTATCGCAACAACAGCCAGTACTCGTCGGTGGCTGAATCGACGTACCACGGCGTCCACGTGTCGTTCATGCAGCGCCCCAGCACATGGGCGAGTCTTCGACTGACCTACACGTTGTCGAAATCGATGAACGACGTCGGGGAGGCATTCTTCAGCTCGCCGATCGATCCGACGGACATCCGGCGAGACTGGGGCCGCTCGGACGATGATCAGCGTCATCGCCTCGTCATCAACGGCACCGTGAACACACCGATGTCGGCGGCATCGACCGCGTGGGAGCGTGTCGGCCACGGGTTCCAGGTGAGTAGCATGCTCCAGTTCTACTCGTCGCTGCCATTCAACATCACGTCAGGTGTGGCGAACCTACAGGGAACGACGAGTCGTCCGCTCGCGAGCGGCGCGTTCGCGGCGCCGAACTTCGACGTCCGCGCGGTCGAGTTCATCCCGAGAAACGCGGGGGTGGGCAGCGACTTCTTCACGCTGAGTCTTCGCGTGAGTCGCGCGGTTCGGATAAAAGGCGACGTAAGGGCCGAGGGTCTGGTTGAAGCGTTCAACCTCACCGACCGGGTGAACAACATCACGCGAAACAACACCTTCGGCGCGGGCGCGTATCCGACGAACCCGGTCGCTGGCTTCAATACGATTACGGCAGTGGGCGATCCGAGAACGCTGCAGTTCGGCGTACGACTGACGTTCTGATGTGACGAGGAGGCCTTCGGTGAACTTGCATATGCGCTGGACAACGATTGCTGCCATCGGCCTGGTCGCGTCTGTCGTCGCGGCGGGAACGATCACAGCACGCAGCGAAACGAGCATCGCGATCGGCGTCAAGGACCGCCCGAACGCGAATGCCTCGATTGCGACGAATGGTTCGTTCGTCGGCATCGTCTGGGCAGCGCGCACCAAGGAGGGCGTCACAGATATCTATATCGCCACGAGCCGCGACGCTGGGCGGTCGTTCCGAGCGCCCGTGCGCGTGAATCAGACCGCCGGCGACGTCAGCGTGTCTGGCGAGCAGCCGCCGCGGATCGCGTTGAGAGCGAATCGCGCGGCTGATCCTTCGATCGTGGTGATGTGGACGGCCAGGGCCGCATCGGGGACGAAGCTCGCATCAGCGCGGTCGATCGACGGCGGCCAGTCGTTCGGGCCGGCAGCATCCGTGCCCGGGAGTGACGCGAGTGGCAATCGCGGGTGGGAATCGCTGGCGATCGACGCCAAGGGTGAGCCTCTGGCTGTGTGGCTGGATCACCGCGAGATGGCTGCGCGGCCGGCTGGCTCCGGCGCGATCGGTGGACATGAGCATGGGGCGGCGATGCAGCACGAGACCGACGGCGCCGCAGCCGCGCAGCTCTCGCAAATCTTTTTCGCCAGGCTGAACGACCGTGGGAGCGTCCGTGCGATCGCTCATGGCGTGTGTTATTGCTGCAAGACGTCGGTCGTCTCGGGGCCCGACGGGAGCATCGTCGCGGCATGGCGTCACGTCTATCCAGGAAACATCCGCGACATCGCGCTGACGAAGTCCTCGGATGGTGGGCGAACCTTCGCACCGCCAGTCCGCGTGAGCGAAGACAATTGGGTGCTGAACGGATGTCCGGAGAATGGCCCAGCGGTCGCCCTCGATCAGGCCAATGCGATTCATGTCGTATGGCCGACTCTCGTTCATGATTCCAAAAGCGCCGAGACCCTGGCGCTGTTTTACGCGACGTCGCGCGATGGACAGCAGTTCACGAAGCGGCAGCGGATTTCGACCGAAGGCGTCCCGCGGCATCCTCAGATCGCAGTCGGGCAATCGGGGACGATCACGGTTGCGTGGGACGAGCAGCTCACGGGCGCGCGGCGGGTCGTCATCGCGCGGGGGACCGTCGACTACGGCAATCCCGTTCGCTTTACACGGGAATCGGTCGCCGAACAGGCTGGCACGTATCCAGTCATCGCGTCGCTGCGAGATGGTGCGCTGGTCGCCTGGACCAGCGGATCGACGACGGACTCGGTCGTCCGGGTGGCGCGCTATGGCGCAGCGAAGTAGCCAGCAACCACCAACTACCAACCACTAACCACCAACGAGAGTATCAGTCGCGGACGTCGTCGAGCGCACGGGCGATGATGCCATCGCATTCCGCACGCGCCTCGCGTGCCGCGCCAGCCGCCGCCACGAAGGCACGAGCGTCGTCGCGCTGAGCACCAGCCCGCCGGCGCTGAGCACAATCAGCACGATGTCCCAGAGCGGCCGCCGGTTGTAGAGAAACGGGAAGTCGAGGCTGTGCAGACCGTGGTAGAGCCAGCGGTTCCAGCGTCCGCCCACATCCTGCTTCAGCATCGTCCCGCGGCTTGGCTCCATATACAGCCACGTTTGACGCGAATCGTCGTAACGAACACGAAGGACGGGAAGCGGCCTGTTGCCGTACTGATCGTAGTAATACGAGTCATAGGAAGTGAGCCAGGCGGCATCACGCACGGGAACGCCGGGCATCGCCGCCTTCGCAATCGTCCACATGCTGTCATCGCTGAAACGGCGGAACGCACCGCGTTCCGGTTCGAGCGCTGAGACGATGAGATGCTCGGCCCGCGGCTGGCTTTGGCTGCGCTCGTCGTTCGAGCCGATCTCCTGTTCGTACGAGTACGGAGCCGGAGGACGCGACGCGATGAAGTACGGCTCGCCCTGGAACTGCAGCACCTCGATCTCCTTGGGCGCGAACGAACGGCCGATCGCCTGAAGCGCCCGCTGCATCCGATCGACGGTGATCAGATCGATGGCCAGGGGCGAGCGGGCAACCGCGGTCCTCTGGGCGTCGGTAGCAGGTGCGTTGTGGAGCGACGTGAACGGCATGCCGAGCGACATCGCTCCGCTGAACGCCCACGTCATCGTCACAATGCCGAAAATGAGGCCGACGTAGTGATGCCACTTCATCCATCCCACGTATGGTGAATGTGACGGTCCGGAGCGCATCCGATAGTGGCGCGGGTATCTGGTGCGGACGATGCCGACGACGAAGCCCGCCAGCGTCATGAATGTGCCGAGCAGGGCCGCCCACGCGACGCTCTCTAGCCACAGCGGCTGGTTGCGCCGGAACGACGTGAAGTAGGTCCAGTGCAGGACCGCGCTGACGTAACCAAGCAACCGCGAGCGCCGATCCGTCTTCATCGTCGGCTCGCCCGTCACTTCTGAGACGTAGTAGTGCGTGCCTGCTGGGTCGCCAACGGCGATGCGGTGCAGTGGCAGCGTGCCGCGCCGTTCGCCCAGGGTCCACTGATCCGAATTCGGTACGTAGCCGTCGTAGCTCACCGTTGACGCGTACTGCGGCACCCAGCGTTGAACCAGGGCTATCGCTTCATGCTCTGAAGCGCCCGGCACGAGGTCGCCAGTGTCCGCGTACACCTTCGTTGTGCCGTCGATACGGTAGATCGGCCGCCCGTCGAAGTACATCTCGATCTTGAGCTGCCGTCCGAGGAGCTCATGGCGGGCCGCAGCTTCGGCAGGACTCACGCGGGCGGTCGACAGATTCAACGGCGGCAGATGACCCAGCCGCTCCGCGACCGAGAGCCGCGGCATCCCGACGTACATCATCGCGACGCCCGAGATGAACCAGACGACAAAGACGAGTCCGAGGACGATGCCCATCCACCGATGCAGGTAGATGAGAACGGTTTTCCAGTCGAGGAGCTTGCGCAGGTGCATCGAAACGCCGGAGTAGGAACTTAGTAGGAAGGAACGATGAATGCGACTGAAGAGTTTCTGAATCTTTCGTCAGGCAGAACAAGAGCCTGACGGCTTACGCTCGCCAGGCTCTGCAACGGCTCTCAATATTTGGGTGCGGTGCTCTTCGGTGCTGTGCTCTTCGGTGCGGTGCTCTTTTCGTTACTCTCTGGCTTCGGCGTCTTGCTGCCACTCGTGGCCACACCTTCACGCTTGAACGACGAGGCTGCCGAGAGCTTCTGGCCGTTCGCCATCGTCACCTCTTCGGCGTTGGCGAAATTGGTCCCGTTCTTCGCCTTCCACCCCTGCAGGTTGATCATCTCGCCAACCTTCAGCATGTCGCGAGTCCAACCAGCCTTGGTGAGATCTGCGGGGCTTCCCAATTCCACTTTCCAGTTAGTGACCTTCCCGTCGTTGTCCTTCACATCGATGTAGGTCATGACGTGAGGACTGGCCCACTGGACCTTGGTGATCGTCCCCTCGAGCGTCACGGGTTTGTTCTGATCGAAATCGGTCGAAAACGCGTGATGCGCGGATGCCGTGCCGGCGCCGAGCAGCAGGGCAAGAATCGCCGCGCAGATTGTCGGGTTGCGCATGTTAAACCTCCGTGCTTGTGACGGAAGGGTGCAAGTGCCCCGCCAGTCTTACGGAGAAGTCAGAGACACTTCAGGTCTCGTTAAAGAATCTCGTCGGTCACATCCACGCACGATCTGTGATCGACATGCGGCTGATGTTCGACCTACTTCCTGACAAAAACTTCCGACAAACTTCAGTTGTCGAACCTGAGGCACCACGATAAGGTCCCGCGTCCGGAGGCTTCGCTGATGAGCATTGTTCGTGTGTCACTCGCTGTTCTGGCGCTCTCGCTGTGTACGGCCGCGCCCGCCGCAGCGCAAAACGGGTCGCTCGAGATTCGTGTTATTGATCCGGATCACGCCGCCGTTGTGGGTGCGCCCGTCGTGCTGACTCACCTGTCGTCAGGGAATCAGCAAACGGAACTGACCGGGGCCAGCGGCACCCGCCAGTTCGACAGCCTTGCGCCCGGCGAGTACCGAATCGACATCGCGGCGCCGGGCTTCACGCTGCACACGCAATCGCTGACGCTCGCGGCCGGACGCCGAACAATCGAAGCGCTGCTGGATGTTGCTCCTTTCAGTGAGAACGTCACCGTGGAAGCGGTGGCGACGGTGCCGACGATCGGGCGCATCAAGGTGCCGCTCCGCGATCAGCCACTCACCGTCAACACGCTTTCTTCGGAGTTCATCGAAACGCACGCGCTGAACGATGTCGTCTCCGCGCTGCAGCATGTCGCGAACGTGAGCGCGTACAAGCAATACGGTGTGTATCAATACTTCACGTTCCGCGGATTCAGCGATTCTGTGCAGATGGTCGATGGCATCCGCAACGAAGGTAATCGCGTCAACACGCAGTTGGCGAACGTCGAACGGCTCGAGGTGTTGAAGGGACCACAATCGGTGCTCTACGGCGGAGACGCCGTTGGCGCCGCCGTCAACCTGGTATTGAAGAAGCCGACATCGGAGCCCATTTACGACTTTTCAGCGGCGAGCGGTCGGTGGAATACGTATCGTGGTGCTCTCGGCGCGGGTGGTCGCGTCATCCGCAGCAACGTCCTGTTCTACCGCTTCGACATGGGCGGGGAATCGGCCGACAACTTCCGGCACGACGCCGACAAGCGTTTCAATGCCACGCCGTCGGTGATGTGGCGCCTCTCCAACGCCTCACAACTGGACTTTCGGTACATGTTTGACCGGAATCGCGTCAGCGGCGACGCCGGGATTCCGCTCGTCCCGCTCACTGCCGGCTTCGTCCCGAGTCCGGAGCGGACGGCGATTGGCGATCCGTTGTCGCGCGCCGTCCAGGGCGACGGAACCGACGTCATCCCGAAAGTCGCACGAGACGTTCGCTACAACACGCCACAGGACTTCGGGCTCGCGGTCGATCACAATGTCCGCCTGAGCTTCTCGCAGCTGTTTGCCCACGGCGTGGCGTTTCGCGATACGGTCAGCTACCGCGACTTCGACGACGAATATTGGACGACGGAGTCGCTCGACGTGACGCCACCAAGCCGCGTCAATCGCGGCTTCCTCTACTTCGAGCACCATCGTCAAACGTGGATGAACCAGGCGGAAGTGAGCGGGATCCTCAGGCTCGGGTTCGATCACAACGTGCTGGCGGGTTGGGACTACCAGGATCACGGAAACCGGACGGATCGCCGTGGTACCGCAAACTACAACACCACACCGGTCGATCTGTACAACCCTGTAGAGACACATGTGCCCGTCAACGTGCACACATTTCCCCTCACCCGATACGACTATCTCGCGCAGACGACCAACGGCATCTTCTTCCAGGACACGATGACCGTCGTTCCGAAGCTGAAGGTCGTGATCGGAAGCCGGTACGACAGGGTGCGGCGCGCCAATCACAACAATCCGATTGCGAACGGCATCGAGACGGACGTGGCTCCGACGCGCGCCCGGTCGGAGAAGGCGACATATCGTGTCGGTGTCGTCTATCAACCGGTGAAGATCGTCGACCTCTACGTCCAGAACTCAACGGCGTTCAGACCGAATTTCAGCATTCAGGCGGACGGAACGCCGCTCAAGCCCGAATACGGTGAGCTGTACGAAGCGGGGGAGCGCATGCGCTTCTTCCAGCAGCGCCTCGAATGGTCGGCGTCGGTATTCCAGATCGAAAAGCGCAATGTCGCGAGATCGATCGGAGGAGGCAATTTCGATCAGATCGGGAAGCTCCGATCTCGTGGATTCGAGACGGAACTTCATGGACGCCCGACGTCGAACCTGAATCTCGATCTCGGGTACGGCTACACCAGGGCGGTGTTCGCCGATTACTTCACCAACGCCGGCGTCAACCTGTCTGGCAAGATTCCTCGCCGCGCCCCGCGCCACACCGTGAACTTCTCGAGCGAGTACGTCTGGCAGAACGGCTTCTCAATAATGGGAGGCGGACAGGTCGCGTCGCATCAGTACATCAATGACACTGACACCGTCGGGTTCAGCGCCTACGAGCTGCTGTATGCCGGGGCGACCTACACGCGGGGCCGCATCCGGTATGGATTGAACCTCACCAACCTAACCGACCGGGAGTACTGGACATCGTCGCTCGGCAATCGCCAGCTTTACCCCGGCGAACCGTTCAACATAATGGCGAGCGTCCGCATCCGCACCAACTAGGACTCCGCGCGATGCTGACGCGTGAATGAATAATATTTCAGCAACTCTTCAGGTGCGCCGAACGAGGAAGCATACAGAATCTGACGGTCATTGACCGCCGCGTCAAGCATGCGATCACTGCATTTTCTCCTCGGAGCATTCCTCGTCACGGTGCTGTCGTCAGGCGCCCGGGCGATCGACGTACCGACAGCCACGTTGCTGCAAGCCGAGCTCGGTCAGCAGTTCCTGCTGCAGGTCAGCTACGAACAGACCATTGTCGGTTTCAACACGAGCCGCAGCCGGGTCGTCACGTTCCGCCGCGAAGGCGCGGTCCTGCAGATGCTCGAGGCGTCCGACACGCGAGAGACCGACAGCGTGCGCGTCCTTGCGACGTTTCCGATATGCGACGAAACGCGCAGCGCGCTCGAGGTCGATCTGAACGAGGGCTTCGACCGCGTCTTTCAGGAGGAGGATCGTACCGGAGAAGACTATTACGGGCGGATCGCCAGACGCGAACGCAACGCGTTTCCACTTGTCGCGCGCAAGGCCCTATCCGTCTCGTATCACGACGCGACAGTGGTGTTCGATCAGGCGGCCCGGACGGTCGATGGACACGACGTCCTCGTTCACTACTATTTGAGCCCGTATCGTCCACGTCGTGATTTCCGGCCTTTCGAGATGAAGGACCTGCGCCGCTTCGGATTTTTCGAGACGTATCCGCAATGGCGCGCGGGTGCGTGGGTGCTCTACGCCATGAAGTTCGACGTCCACTCACCGATTGTCTTCGCGCTGTCATCCGATATTCCGGAGCGCTACCGGTCTGCGGTGCGCGACGGCGTCTTGTATTGGAATCAGGCGTTTGGAAGATCCGTGCTTCAGGTGATCGATGCGCCCCCTGGGGTACGCGCGCCAAACCCCGACTACAACGTCATTCAGTGGGTGACGTCCGGAGCGTTCAAGTCCACCTCGTACATCCAGGGCGATCCGTTCACGGGACAGATCCTCCACGCGCACATCTTCATTCTGCCCGAGTCGATGGCGGACGGCGAACTATCGCAACAGAACGATCAGCTGAGATACCTCGCGGCGCACGAAGTCGGCCATGCGCTCGGCCTCCGGCACAATTTCGCTCCGGGCGATGCAGCGACGGTGATGGATTATTTCAAGTTGCCGCGGATGCTGCAGATTGGCCGGGACATCCGGACGGGCGCGCCCGCGCTCCCGTACGACAGCGCCATCATGCAGCACGTCTATCTCGGCACGGCCCTCGACGCGGATCGCCTGCCTCCGTTCTGTACGGACAGTCAGCAAGGCTGTTTCCCGTTTCGCTCCGCGCCGAAGCCGTCGGACCAATCGGCGTTGCCCTCGGACGAGGAACCCTGATACCCGGTGTCGCCCGATTCGCGCGCCGGAACGTCGGCCGCTACCCGGTTCGCTCGGGTTCCCAGCGGAGCCCGAGCGTGATGATCCGCTCGAGCAACTTCTCGTACGACAGACCATAGACCTCGGCCGACTCCGCGAAGTCCTCGCCGTACGCCAGGTTCGGATTCGGATTCGCCTCCAGGACGTACGCGCGGCCCTGTTCGTCGAGCCGCAGATCGATTCGCGCGTACCCATTCAGGTCGAGGGCACGATACGCACGCTTGGCCATGCGGTGGATATGGGCGATGGCCGATGCGTCGAGTTGCGCCGCATCCGTCATGATGCCGTTCGCCTTCTGGTACCTGGTGCTCCACTTCACACGTTCGGTCGCGATGCGCCACCGGTTCTCCGGCATCTTCGCGAACGACATCTCCCAGACGGGCAGCACCTCGAGACGCTCGTTACCGAGGACGCCCACATAGAGTTCGCGGCCGTCGATGAATTGCTCGAGGATCGCAGCCGTGCCGAGGCTTTCGTGGATGAATTGCACGCGTCGAGTGAGCTGCTCGGCGTTCTCCACGACCGACGCCTGCGAAATGCCGGCTGACGCTTCGAAGAAGAGTGACTTCACGATGAGCGGGAAGTGCATCTTCTTCGGCAGCACCGGTTTGCGCCCATATCGCACGACCGTGAAGTCGGGAACGGCGATGCGGTGGTAGGCAAGCAGTTTCTTGGAGAGCGCTTTGTCGCGCGCCAGGATCAGCCCGCGCGGATTGCACCCGGTATACCGCAAGCGAAGCAGCTCGAGATAGCTGACGACGTTCTGATCGAAGGTCGTGACGCCTGCGAACGCCTCGAGCAGATTGAGGACGATATGCGGCTGAAAGAACCCGGCGGTCGGACGGATGCCCGCCAGATCGTCATGCACGCCAAGCACACGCACCTCATGCCCCTGCTCGCGCAGCGTCTCGATGACGTCGTACTCCATCTTCCATTCGGCTTCGAGGATATCGATGCCGGTCGTGTCCTCAGGGGGAACGAGATGCTGGTGGACGAGAGCGAGGATGCGCCGCTTCACAAAAACAGCCGATGCCCGCCGCTATGGAGATGGTTCATGGTCTGGACGGTCAGCAGGACCGTGAACTCCTGCCGCGCCTGGTCTTCGGGAACCGCGAGCCGCAGCTTGAGCTCGCGCGACCGCTCGATCATGTCTTCGATGACTTGATCGATCGTGTATTGATAGATCCCGGTCCATTCGGCGACGACGCGACGGGTCGCGCGGCGGATGCGGCCGAGAAACTGCGCGGCGGTGATGTTGCCGGCGAACTCAGGCGCATCAGAGAAGAGGCGCCGGAGATCGCGGTCGTAGAAGTTCGGGTAATCCACACCGTAGTGGCGCCGCTTGAGGCGGTAGTGCTGGCGCAACGTTTTCCGCAGCCGCCGGAGCGGATCGACTTCGTCCGGATTGTCAACACGGGCCGGTTTGCCGCGGAGCGATCGCATCACGGCGTCCATGTACTCGAGTTTCTTCAGGGCGGGCCAGCCTGCATACCGTTGGCGCCATTCGTTGCTCGGCGTCAGCCATGCGGCAAAGGTTTCGGCGAAGTCCTCATCCGGATGACTCTGCGCGTACCACGCATCGAGGTGGAGCACGAAGCTCTTGCTGTAGGGACGCGGCGTATACGACTCGGGGTACGGCTTCTTATACGAACCAAAGACTTTGCGACGCTGACGCCGCAGCCGCAGCTTGAACGCGTTATCAATCGCATGGCCGGCTTCGTGGCGCAGAATACGCATGCACCACTCGTATTCGCCGCCCTCCACTTCCAGCATCTGCGCCTCTTCGAGCTTCGCGAGGCGAGGATGCGCGAGATAGAACGGGATCGCGATGGTCGTCGCGCCGTCAGGCGTAAACCACTCGTCCGACAAGTAGAAATGGATCCTCGCGAGCAGCCCGGCCGTTGAGAGTTCGGACCGGAGCTGTTCAACACGTTCCGCAAGCTCGTTCTCGATCCGGAGCGGGAGATCGCACAGTCGAAGGTTGAGCAGGTCCTCATCGGTGAGACCGGCCCAGTCGGCCGGAAGCGGCGCACGCGGCATTGGTGACGATCTTATCGGTGAACTACACTGGCGGTTTGAACGCAGGTATCAGACTTCACGCCTGGATTACGCCTGAAACCTGATACCTGAAACCTAATAGCGAGCGAAGCGAGTGACCGATGACGACGCTTACGGCAGGACAGGACCGAGATCGATCGGCGATCGCCGAAGAATACAAGTGGAATCTGGCGGATATCTATCCTGATGTCGCCGCCTGGCGCGCGGCGAAAGACGCGATCGCAGGGGAGCTTCCGCGGATGCGCGGACACGAGGGACAACTTGGATCGTCGGCGTCGGTCTTGGCCGATGCGCTCGACGAGATGTTCCGAGTTGATAAGGAGATCGCCCGGCTGTCGGTCTATGCCGGGATGCTGGCGGATCAGGACACGAGGGAAGCGCGTCCTCAGGGGATGCAGCAGGAGATGCAGCAGCTCGCGGCTGACTTCAAGGCGCAGACCGCGTACGTGGATCCGGAGTTGCTGCGCATCGGGTTGGCCACCCTGGAACGTTTCATCGAGGCAGAGCCGCGGCTGCAGATCTACTCGTTCTATCTGCACGACCTGGTGCGCCGAGCCAGGCACACGTTGTCGGACAGCGAAGAAAAGATTCTGGCGGATGCGATGCCGCTCGCCGCATCGGGACACAACATCTACAACATTCTGACGAACGCCGATTTTCCATATCCCACCATCACGCTCAGCGACGGTCGCACGGCGCGTGTCGATCCGTCTGGCTACGCCGAGCTGCGCACGCTGCCCAATCGCGGTGATCGCCAGAAGGCGATGTCGACATTCTTCACCTCGCTTGCCGGGTTCCAACGCACGTTCGGAACGACGATGAACGCCAACGTGCAGCGGATCGCGCTGTACGCCAAGACCCGCAAGTACGGTTCGCACCTCGAAGCGGCGCTCGACGGACCGAACATTCCGGTCGCTGTGTATCACCGGCTCATCGACGGCATCAACCGGTGGCTGCCGTCCTTCCATCGGTACCTCAAGCTGCGTCGTCGCATGATGGGGATTTCCGACTCGCTCCGGTACTTCGACCTGTACGCCCCGCTGGTGGCGGAAGTGCAGATGACGTTTTCGCCCGAGCAGGCCCAGCAGCAGATCCTCGACGCGATGCGGCCGCTGGGGGGTGAGTACTGCGACGTGGTGCGCCGTTCCTTCAGTGAGCGCTGGATCGACTTTTTTCCCACCACAGGGAAGCGTTCAGGCGCCTACTCCGAAGGAAGCGCGTACGACGTCCATCCGTACATGCTCCTCAACTACCTCGGGCAGTACAACGATGTCAGCACGCTCGCCCACGAGCTCGGACACACGATGCACAGCTACTACTCGAACACCCATCAGCCCTACGCGCTCGCCAACTACCCGACGTTTGTCGCCGAGGTGGCTTCGACGTTCAACGAAGCGCTGCTGATCGACCGGGTGCTTCGCAACACGACGGATAGGGCGACGCGGCTTTCACTTCTCGGCAGTTTTCTCGAGAACATCAAGGCGACGGTGTTCCGTCAGACACAGTTTGCGGAGTTCGAGCTGCGGATGCATCAGATCGCCGAGCGCGGGGAACCGATCACCGGTGAGACGCTCAGCCGTCTGTATCTCGAGATCACGCGCCGGTACTATGGTCACGCCGATGATGTGTGCGTCGTAGACGATTACGTCCAGCACGAATGGAGCTACATTCCGCACTTCTACATCGGGTTCTACGTCTTCCAATACGCCACGTCATTTACGGCCGCGGAAGCGCTGTCCGAGAAGGTCCTTGCCGGAGACGAGTCGGCCCGCGATCGCTATCTGACATTTCTCGGTTCGGGAATGTCGAAGTACCCGATCGAACTGCTCAAGAATGCGGGCGTCGATATGACGACCGATGAACCGCTCGACTTCACGATGTACAAAATGAATCGCGTGATGGACGAAATCGAGGAGATGCTTGCCAAGTAAGTCCGGCTAAAGCCGGACCCCACCGATGACACTCGACGGACGCAGTCGGTGGCAAACGATCGAGAGATGTCGCCATGGCCAATAGGCTTCTGAACGCGATAGGGCTGTTGGGAGCACTCATCCTCGTCTCCACGGCAGCCCGCGCGCAGGCACCGTTCCGCTTGCAGGAAGCCACGATCGACCAGATTCATGGAGAGCTGATGGCCGGGCACGTCAGCTGTCGTGCTCTGATCGGGCAGTATCTGAAGCGCATCGAGGCGTACGATCACGCGGGGCCGATGCTCAACGCGCTGCAGACGGTCAACCGTCGCGCGCTCGAGGAGGCGGATCGGCTCGACGCGGTCTCCCGTGCGAACGGCCCAAAGGGCCCGCTGCACTGCATTCCCGTGCTCGTCAAGGATCAGGTGGAGACGAGCGACATGCCGACCACCTATGGTTCCATTCTCTTCAAACAGTTCACTCCTGGCCGCGATGCGACGGTTGTGAAGAAGCTCAGGGCGGCTGGTGCGATTGTGATCGGCAAGACGAACATGGGTGAGTTCGCCGCCGGCTACGTCGGCTCTGGATTTGGGATCGTGCGCAATGCCTACGATCCGGCGCGCAGCCCCGCGGGGTCTTCGAGCGGAAGCGGTGTTGGCGTTGCCGCCAACTTTGCTGTGCTGGCAATCGCTGAGGACACCGGGGGATCCATCCGCGGTCCAGCCGCACATAGCAATGCCGTTGGTCTTCGCCCGACCGTACCGCTGGTGAGCCGCTTCGGCATGATGCCGGCGACGCCAACGCAGGACACGCTTGGTCCGATCGCGCGTACTGTGCGCGACGCCGCGTTGATGCTCGACGTGATCGCGGGATACGACCGGAACGACCCGGTGACCGCGTACGCTGAGGGCCACGTTCCCACAACCTATACGGACTTCTTGAAGCGTGATGGACTCAAGGGTGCGCGGCTCGGCGTACTTCGGGTCCCGCTCGATCCAAAGGCCGACCCGCAATCCGAGGAATACAAGAAAGTTCGAGCCGTCATCGACCGCGCGGTGGCAGCGATGCAGGCGCAGGGCGCTCAGATCGTCGATCCAATTCCGGCTCCGGAGCTCTTGAAGCAGGTAGACAAGCTATACACCGACAACGTCTACGAGACTGAGCAGGCGGTTGACGGTTATCTAGCCGCGCACCCCGGCGCGCCGCTGAAGACGCTGCGGGACATTTTGCTGACGGGTAAAGTCGTGCCTTCGCGCACAACTCGCCTGATTACCAACATCGGCAAAACCACGAGCGACCCTGGAAACCTGACGGTGATTCAGCGCCGCGAGGAGCTACGGCTGACGGTGCTGAAGATGATGGCAGACCTCCATGTCGATGCCATTGTTCACGCCACCTTCGACTACCCGCCCGGAAAGATCCCCATGGATGCGCTCACGATCGCGGATCCCGCTGGCGTCGGCGATCTGGGCAACAACCGCCGCCTCGCTCCGCTGATTGGGTTTCCGGCGCTCTCGGTCCCCGCCGGATTCACTCCCGACGGGTTGCCTGTGGGTATCGAGTTCCTGGGCCGCCAGTTTTCGGAAGGAAGACTGCTCACGCTTGGCTACGCCTTCGAGCAGGCCACACATCACCGTCGACCCCCGATGGCGACCCCGCCGCTGCCCGGCGAACCATAGTTGGCGCGGGCGATTCCAGCGGCGTATGATGCCGCACGACTTAACGGTCCGCCTGAAGGCGGACCCCACCGACGATCATCAGTGGGGTCCGGCTTTAGCCGGACCTGAGTTTACGGAGGACTCGATGAAGAGACGGATCGTACTCGGTGGTGTGCTGATGGCGGGCGTGCTCTCAATCGCGGTGGCGGCACAGCAGCAGGCGCCGCCCAAGCCGTCGGCCTCGGCAATCAAAGTGGAGAAGCTGGCCGACAACCTCTATGTCCTCAACGCGCTCGCGGCTGGTGGCGGCGGCAATACGTCAATCTTCCTCACTGCAACCGGCGTCATCGTCGTGGACACGAAGAATCCCGGCTGGGGGCAGCCGCTGCTCGACAAGATCAAGACGATCACCAACAAGCCTGTGACGACGATCATCAACACGCACACGCATGGCGATCATGTGAGCGGCAACGTGGAATTCCCGGCCAACGTCGACATCATCGTCCAGGAGAACACGAAGGCGAATATGGGTGCGATGCGGCCGGCGTCGTTCGTGGCGCAACCGGCTGGTGGCCCGCCGCCGAACATTTTCACGCAGCATAACGGCACGGGGATGGCGAAGCGGACCTTCAAAGACACGATGATGATCGGCAACGGTGCCGATCGAATCGAGCTGCACTACTTCGGGCGGGCGCACACCAACGGCGACGCCATGGTCTTCTTCCCCGCGGCGCGCGTGCTGCATATGGCCGATGTGTTCGCCAACAAGGGGCTTCCCGGCATGGACTCCAACAACGGCGGCAGCGGCGTCGGCTATGTCGACACGTTGACCAAGGCGGCCGACTTTGCCGATAAGAACAACGTCGACAAGATTGTCAACGGGCACAACGAGACCACGACGACGCGCGCCGATCTTCGCGAGTTCATCTCGTACGTGAAAGACTTCGTCGGCACCGTGCAGGAGGGGAAGCGGTCTGGCAAGACCGTCGACCAGGTGGCCGCGGCATGGAAAACGCCCGCGAAGTACGCCGGCTACGAAGCGATGCCCGTGTTGGTGCGCGTGAAGGCCGACGCCGAGCTGATTTTCAAGGAAACGAAATAGGCCGGAGGTCCGCCTGAAGGCGGACCCCACTGGCGACACCCGTCGGACGCAGGCGGGTGATGTCGGTGGGGTCCGGCTTTAGCCGGACCTAAAGAATCCCCTTCCCCAAGGCCGACAGCGCCAGTTCACTACCAAATTCCGCGGTCGTGTTGCGGATATCGAGTGTCGGATTCACCTCGACGAGATCGAGGGCCACGAGCTGGCCCGAATCGTTGACCAGTTCCATGATCATGTGCGCCTCGCGGTAATCGAATCCGCCCTTGACGGGCGTTCCGACGCCCGGCGCAATGGACGGATCGCACACATCCATATCGAAGGAGACGTGAATGCCACCAGTGTCACGTGACGCGAGCGTCAACGCGCGCTCGGCCACGGTTGCGATGCCGTCGCGATCGATGTCCTTCATCGTGAAGACGTGAATGCCGGACGCGCGAATCTGATCCTTCTCGCGCTGATCGAGATTGCGGATGCCGACGAGGACCGTATGCTGCGGCAGCACTGACGGCATCGATCCGATTGACGCGAGCTCGAGCGGCTCCTGACCGAGCAGCGCCGCCAGCGGCATCCCGTGCACGTTGCCGCTCTCGGTCGTCGAAGGCGTGTTCATGTCGCCGTGCGCGTCAACCCAGATAAGACCCAGCGGCTTGGACGCCGTACGGCGAATCCAGTCAGCGCTCGCGGCGACCGATCCGGCAGCGAGGCTGTGATCGCCGCCCAGAACCAGCGGCAGCGCGCCGTCGTCGAGCGACTTCATCGTGCGGTCGTACAGCTTCTGACAGACCTTGGCAATCTCGCGGACGTATTTCTTGTGCGCGTCAGCCGGGCGTTGGGTTTCGGGAATGGGGGCGGGGAGGTCGCCCTTGTCGATCGCCGGCCGTCCGAGCGCGGCAATCTGATCGCGAATGCCGGCGATGCGGAACGCAGAAGGTCCCATGTCCACGCCACGCCGTCCGGCGCCGAGATCGAGCGGAACGCCGATGAGATGGACCGGTTTCACCGAAGTTTGTAGGAGACAGACATTCCTTCGGAACCCGGTGACACGACGGACGTGAACAGGCCCGGATGGTTCTCAATAGCCTTGAGAAACGGCTCCATCTCCGACGCTTTGTTGACGACGTTGTGGGCGAGGAAGACGCCGCCCGGGTCGAGCCGTGGATAGACGATGTCGAAGAACCGTTTGTAGTCCGGCTTCCACGCGTCGAGGAAGACGAGATCGAACGTGCCCTGCAGCTTGGGAATCTCCTTAAAGGCGTCGCCATCAATGACGCGCACCACATCCGTCAGTCCCGCCTTCTGGATGTTTGCGGCTGCTTCCTTCGCGCGCTCCGGATCGTACTCGATCGAGACGACGTGCCCCCGCGACTCACGAGCGCCGAGGCCGAGCCAGATGCCGCTGTAGCCGCTGGCAGCACCGATCTCGAGCACCGACTTTGCGCCGCGGGTCGCCACGAGCACGCGCAGGAACCGGCCGTCTTCCTCCGACACCGCGAGCAGGCCCTTGTCGGCGGCCTTGATGCCCTTGAGGATGGATTCAATCTGCGGTGTCAACGCGCCCGGCGAACGTTGTTGTGCGGCGGCGGGAGCGATGAGCAGCGCGAGGGCGACAAGCGTGAGTCGGAGAGACATTGCCGACGATTCTGACACGGCTTCGCGATTCAGCGCGCAGCCACGAACCGCGCCGCACGCTCGGCCGTGGCGCGACCATCAGCGATGCAGTCGGGTATGCCGATCGCGCGAAAGCCGCTGCCTGTGACGAACAAACCCGGGAGACGGGAGAGGTGCTCGTCGATGGCCGCGACCCGGCGAAGGTGACCGACCTCGTACTGCGGACTCTGGCGCGTCCATCGATACAACCGCGAGAAGAGGGGCGGCCCCGAGATACCCATCACCTCGGTCAATGCCGCCCGCGCGAGTTCGATCAATTCCCCGTCGTCCTGGTCCAATCGATGCGGATCGCGGCCGCCGCCGAGAAAGGCGCGAAGCAGCACGTGGCCGGCCGGGGCGCGATGCGGCCATTTCGACGTCACCCACGTGGCGGCCAGCAGGGGACTCCGCTCGATCCGCGGCACGACGAAACCGCTTCCGCGCATCGGCTGCGAGATCTGATTGCGCTCATATCCAAATGCGACAGTGGCGGTTGAGGCATACGAGATTTCCTCACAAAGCCCCGCCAGCCCGGTGTGAATGCCTCGCAGGATGCCGCCGGCGGTGTAGGCCGGCACCGCGAGAACGATCGCTCTCGCTGCGACCTGACCTCGTGGCGTGTCGAGCATGAATGTTCCGGCGTGCCGCAAATCGGTAATGCGCGCACCGGTCATGACTGCGTCTGCGGGAATCGCACTGACGAGCGCATCGACCAGCTCGCCGACGCCACCGGGAAGGGAAACGAACGCGCCCTGCGCGGATGGTCGCATCCGCAGCGCGCGAAACGCTCGGATGATGCTCCCCGACTGTCGCTCGGCATCGACGAGTCGGGGAAACAACGCTCGAATCGACAAGCGTTCGACGTCGCCCGCATGGATTCCTGCCAGCAGCGGCTCGGCGAGATAGTCGACCGCTTCCTGGCCGAACCGCCGCCGCACGAACGACGCGATCGACTCATCCGCGTCATCCTCACTCCGCGGAACGACCATTTCACACGCCATTCGGAGCTTGCCGCGCAGCGAGAACAGCGAGGACGCAACCAGCGCCCTGGCGCGCACTGGAAAGCCGAGAAATGAGCCTTCAGGGATTGGATGCAGTCGTGCGCCGCGGAGGACGTATGCGGTCCGCGGCAGCAGCGTCGAAACAAGGCGATCGGTGAGACCGAGTTCGCCGCAAAGCGCGACGGCCGCGCGCTTCTGCGTCAGCAGCGCATCAGGTCCGCCGTCAATGACCCATCCATCGAATCGATCGGTACGAATGACGCCACCGAGCCGCTCGCCCGATTCGACGAGCAGAACGTTGACGCCACGCCGCCGCAGTTCGTAGGTTGCCGCCAGACCGGCGATACCTCCGCCGATAACGACGACGTCGACGGTGTCGTGACCGATCACGCTTCTACCTTCTATGTTCTCCGTTCGTGTTCACTTTCAGTGTTCTGTTCGCTGTTCGAACGTCGAACCGAAGATGAAAATGAACACGAACAGAGAACCGAGAACACAGAAGCGTGAACATCAGGGTCCCACCGCTTCATCGGCGGGAGGCACGGTGAACGTATTGCGCGAGCATCTGGACGTTTTCGACCGGCGTGGAGGGAAGGATGCCGTGTCCCAGATTGAAAATGTGTCCGGGTCGGCCGGCCACACGTTTCAGAATGTCCTCGGCTTGATCGAGCATCCGTCGCGGTGGGCCGAGCAGCAGCGTCGGATCGAGGTTCCCCTGAACGGCCCGGTCGAGGCCAATGTCTTCCCACGCGTCGTCAATCGGCACACGCCAGTCCACACCGATGACATCGCCGCCAGCATCACGCAACTCCTGGAACATCGTCGCGGTGCCGGTCCCGAAATGGATGACCGGCACGCGCCCTGCGATGGCATCGAAGATCTTCTTCGAATGCGGGAGCGCAAACTCACGATAATCGGACGCGCTCAAGGTGCCGACCCAGGAATCAAAGACTTGAAGCGCGTCCACGCCCGCGTCAATCTGCGCGTTCAAGTAGTCGCCGATGACGGTCGCAAAACGGTCGCAGAGGCGATGCCACGCCTCAGGGTGGCCGTACATCAGCGATTTCGTACGAGCGAAGTTATTGGAATGGCCACCTTCGATCGCATACGACGCCAGCGTGAACGGTGCGCCCGCGAAGCCGATTAACGGAACTCGACCGCGCAGTTCCTCTTTGACGACCTCGATCGTCTCGAGCACGTGGGCAAGCGCCTGACGTGGCTCGAACATCTTCAGTTTGTCGATATCCGACGGTGATTGGATCGGTCGTTCAAGCTGCGGCCCTTCGCCTTTGACGAAGTCGAACGGCAATCCCATCGGTTCGAGCGGCAGGAGCAGATCGGAAAAGAGGATCGCGGCGTCCACTTCGATCCGTCTGACCGGCTGCAGCGTGACTTCCATGGCCAGGTCCGGTGTCCGACAGATCTCCAGCAGCGAATGCTGCTCGCGAATGGCGCGGTATTCCGCCATGTAGCGTCCCGCCTGCCGCATGAACCACACCGGCGTCACATCGACCGGCTCGCGACGGCAGGCTTTGAGAAAGCGGCTCAACGCTCAGGGCTCCGCCCTAAGCCCCGTTTGCGTTGAGCAACTCGCGGGCGAGCGTGACGAGTTCCTCGAGCCAGAGCGGCTTATAGCGAAGCTCGGCGCCAAGCTCTCGAATCTCGTTCGACTGTGCATCGTCCAGATAGTAATCGCCCGTTACGATGGCGACCGGGGTTCCTGTCAGTCCAGGAATGGCTCGGATGGCGCGCAGGAACTGGAGACCGCTGGTCAAGGGCATCCGGAGGTCGAGAATGACCGCATGGGGCCGATGAGTCTGGGCCAGGCTCAGCCCTTCATCGGCTGACAGTGCAGCCCAAACCTCATATCCCTCGAGACGAAGCATTCGCGAAAATGTGTCGGTTACGCTTACGTCATCGTCAACGATGAGCATGCGCGGAGGGGTTTCCGGGTTGTCAGAAGGAGAAGACACCGGCGCCATTATGCTATATTCAGCCACTTTGGACGCCGGATCTGCATCAGGAACGTCTATGGGTACGGAGGTCGTGTGAGCCCAATCCTCGTCCGGCCAGTCCGGGAGCAGCTCGAGCACGACCGCATCATCCGCCTGCTTCAGGCGAAATATAAGAGAAAGTTCGACGTTGCCATCAACCCCGGCAATGAGCAGACAGCTCCCGTCGGTGGGCCGCCGCCGTGGTTTCCCGATCTCGTCCTGCAGAGCGATCGTGGTCGGAAGATAGTGGGCGTGGTTGAGGTAGAAACCGCCGAGTCGGTGAACCATCTCGAGGCGATGTCGCAGTGGGCGGCGTTTTCCCGGCTCCGCACGCCCTTCCATCTCTATGTCCCCGTTTCGATGATTGATGTCGCCCGGCGGCTCGTGCAGGACATGCAGATTCCTGTTTCCGAGATCTGGGCCTATCACGTGATCGGCGATCAGCTTCGCTTTACGTTGGTTCAGAAGTCGGCGCAGCCGGACTTGAAGCCGCTCAAGGCCGCTCCTGTCGCTCGAGCGGCGGCGGCAGCACCTGCGAGGACCGGCGCACCGAACGGCCAGGCGCAAACGCGCGCGCGCGCCACCGCCCCGGTCGCCAGGAAAACGGCGGCAAAGAAAAGCGCCCGTCCGGCGGTGCGCCGCGCGGCATCGCGCAAGCCGGCGCCGCGGCCGTCGCGGTCTCCAGCGAAAAAGAGTTCGTCTGCGCGTGCGCAGAAGCGCAAGTAGCTGTCCGTGCCGTTCCTGCGGGTGATCCGCGACAAGCGCGGATACGAGACCACGTACCTGATGCACTGGTCCCGTGAAGGCAACCGCCAGCGATCGCGAATCCTCTACATGTTTCGAACGCCAGGCGGCGTTCGTGTCGGGCGCGAAGCGCTCGAGGCGGACGTGCTCAAGCAGATCGAAGCGCAGCATCCCGACATCGCATTCGACTGGAACGCGGTCTTTCACAACCAGCAGGTGATCGAGACCGCGACCGAGCCCCGCCGCCCCCGCAAACGGCCAGCGGGCGAGGGTGCGGTCGAAGGCGCGCCCGTGCAGCAGCCGCCGCCCCCGCCGACTCCGCGTTTTACCGTTCCCTCCACCATCGAAGGCGCCACCCCAGACGAGCAGATCGCGTTCCTGTCGCAGTGGTATACCGCGGTCCGCGAGAAGATTCCTCATCGCGCGCCTGATCCCGAACGGCAGCAGGCGCTCTTTGCACTCGCCGAACGGCTCAATCCCGCGGCGTGGACGGATGCCGACGAGATCACGGCAGGTCTCGAACAGGCAGCCGAAGCGCTGCAGCGCCTGTCGCACGTGTTCGCGAAGCGGCGGCGTCGCTCGAAGAAACGCGCTCCGGAATCGTGATGTCCTGGCTCGCAGCCATGCTGCTGCGCGTCGGAGAGCTGGGACTGTGGGGCGTGCTCCTTTTTATCCTCTTGTATGTGGCCGCCGCGGTCACGCTCGCGCCGGCGTTTGTGCTCAGCGTTGCCGCAGGCGCGCTCTTCGGTGTCTGGAAGGGTTCGGTGCTGGTGCTGGTCAGCGCGACGCTGGGCGCGACGGCCGCCTACGGCGTCGCACGCATGATTGCCGGTACGCGCCTCGTGAAATGGATTCTGCGGGATCGACGCGTCGATGTTGTCCGCAGGGCGGTCGCACACGAGGGCGCATGGGTACAGTTTCTCCTTCGCCTCTCACCAGTGGTGCCCTACGTCCTGCTCAACTACGCGCTTGGCGTCTACGGCGTCCGTCTTCGCGACTTCTGGCTCGCGTGCTTCGGCATGATGCCGACGATCATCATGTACGCCTACTACGGAAAGGTTGTCGGCGACGTCGCGAAGATTGCGGCGGGTATCGCGCCGCCTCGCGGTCCCGAGTACTACGCGTTGCTCATTGTCGGTCTGATTGCCACGTTCGTTGCAACGATGGCGATCACGCGGGCGGCACGGCGCGCAATCGAGCAGACGCCGCTGAATCAATAATCCATTCGACGTGGTGACCGGCCGCGCGCAACAACTGAGCCGGATAGCGTTCGACGTCGAGAGAGCCCTCCAGTGTCGCGGCGATAGCGTCGGCTTTCGACGATCCGCTCGCGATCACGATAATCGCGCCACTATCCATGAGTGCAGGCGGCGTCATCGTGATGCGCCACTGCGAGAGCTCGGGGACATGGACGCCTGTCGCCAGTTGGCTTTGCCCCGCCAACAGCGGACTGTTTGGAAAGATCGACGCGATGTGCGCGTTCGCGCCAATCCCCAGCAGCGTGACGTCAAACAACGGCCCGGCAACGTGGGCGCGTCGCGCGTGAAGCAGCGCGTCGTACAGAGCGCCGGCATCCGACGCGGGCAGCTCACCCCGCATTCGATGGATCTGTGTGGCGGGCACGGGCACGTGTTGCAGCAGGAGCCGATTGGCAAGGCCGAAGTTGCTTTGCGGGTGGTCTGGCGGAACTTCACGTTCGTCGCCCCAGAACAGATGCACGCGCGCCCAGTCGATCCGATCTCGCCACGGGCGGCCACGATCGGCGAGGAACTGATACAGAAGATCCGGCGTCGTGCCTCCTGTCAGCGACAGCGCTGCGACACCGCGTGCGCTGATGGCGGTCTCGACGAGCCGAGTGACGCGTTCTGCCGCCGCCTCCGACATGGCGGTTTTGTCGGCGACAACTTTCAGTTGCGCCATTCGCGGCCGTCGCGCTCGATCAGCACGTCCGCCTCCGACGGTCCCGGCGACCCAGGCGGATAGGTGGGGATGCGCGATCGGGTATCACGCTTCCAGTGGTCTAGGATTGGTTGGACCACCTGCCATCCGGCTTCAACCATGTCCATGCGGTGAAAGAGCGTCTGGTCGCCCGTCATCGCATCCAAAAGCAGCGTCTCGTAGCCGGTTGCGGGCTCCGCCTTGAAATACTTCGCGTAGCTGAAGTCCATCGTCACCGTCTCGAGCCGGTCGAATGGGCCGGGCACTTTCGCATTGAAACAGAGCGAGATACCCTCGTCTGGCTGAACATGAAGGATGAGCGTATTCGGACTCAGCGTGCGCACCGGCGTATCCCGGAAGAGCATCAACGGTGCTCGTTTGAACGCCACGGCGACTTCAGTCATGCGCTCCGGGAGGTGCTTGCCGGTACGCAGATAGAACGGCACGCCGGCCCATCGCCAGTTGTCGATGAACAGCCGCATCGCGACGTACGTTTCGGTACGCGACTTCGGATCGACGTTGGGTTCGGATGTGTAGCCTTCGTACTGTCCGCGCACGACGTGCTGCGCCACGTCGTCGTGCGTCAGGGGTGGGACGGCGTGTAGCACGCGCACTTTCTCGTCCCGGACGTCCTCGCCGCCGAACGAGATCGGCGGCTCCATCGCGACGAGCGTGAGCACCTGGAACATATGGTTCTGCACGATGTCGCGCAGCGCTCCCGCCTTGTCGTAATAGGCGCCACGCTTGCCAATGCCGGCGTCTTCGGCGAAGGTCATCTGTACGGAGTCGACGTAGCGTCTGTTCCAGATTGGTTCAAAGATCCCATTGGCAAACCGGAATGCGAGGATGTTCTGGACCGTTTCCTTTCCGATGTAATGGTCGATGCGATAGATCTGTGACTCCGCGAGGCCTTTCCTGAGCTCGGCGTTGAGCGCCCGCGCACTTTCCAGGTCGTAGCCGAACGGTTTTTCGACGATCACCCGGCGCCAGCCTTCGTCCTCTTTGAGGAGACCGGCGCTGGCGAGTCGATCGGCGACCAATCCGAACAGGTCGGGTGGAATGGCGAAATAGAATAGGAAATTCGGCGGGATGCGATGACGCTGGCAAATCTCTGCCAGCGTCTGCTTCACGTGATCGAACAGCGCCGGATCGTCGAACTCGCCGGAGACGTAGTAGAGACGATCTTCGATGCGCTTCCACTTTTCCGGCTCGAGCGGTTGGCCTTCAGCCTGCCGCACCTGCTCGCGCATCTGCTTGCGGTACTCGGCCTGATCGATTCGTGGCCGAGCGATGCCGAGGATGGCAAACTCCTCCGGTAAATAGCCTTCTTCACAGAGGTTGAAAATTGCGGGCAGCAGCTTGCTGCGCGTGAGATCTCCGGACGCGCCGAAGATGACGAAGACGCACGGATCAGCGCGGTTCGACATGGCCGCCGAACTGCGCTCGCAGCGCGGAGAGCAGCTTTTCCGCGAACGTGTGATCGCGTCGCGATCGGAACCGCGCGTACAGCGCTGTCGTCAGCACATCGGCCGAGACTTCTTCTTCGATGGCGGCATCAACCGTCCACCGGCCTTCACCGGAGTCAGCAACCTTTCCGACAAACTGCGCAAGCTGCGGATCGCCGGCGAGCGCGAGCGCAGCGAGATCGAGCAGCCATGAGCTGACGACACTGCCGCGCCGCCAGAGTTCGGCAATCGCGGCGAGATTCAGGTTGTACCGATGGTCTTCCGGCAACGTGTCGGCCGACGCATTCCGGAGGATGTCGAACCCCTCGGCGAAAGACTGCATCAATCCGTACTCGATGCCGTTGTGAATCATCTTGACGAAATGGCCGGCACCGGAAGGCCCACAGTACAGGAACCCCTCGTGCGCGGTTGTTTTCGAGGTGTCGAGTCCACGCGACGGAGGAATCTGTCCCTGGCCAGGCGCAAGCGTGCGGAAGATAGGGATCAACCGCGTCGCGGCGTGCTCGGGCCCGCCGATCATCAGACAATACCCGCGCTCGGCGCCCCAGACGCCGCCGCTTGTACCAACGTCGAGATAGTGAATGCCGCGTCGCGCCAGCGTGGACGCGCGGCGAACGTCGTCTTTGAAATGGGTGTTGCCGCCATCGATGATCGTGTCGCCCTGCTGCAGGTGTTCTGCAAGCGCGGTCACCGTCTGTTCCGTGGGATCGCCCGCGGGGACCATCACCCAGATGGCCCGCGGCGGCGTCAGTTTCGAGACGAGATCGGAAATCGAGGTGGCGCCCTTCGCACCGCTTCGTCCAATCGCTTGAACCGCGGCGACGTTTTGATCCCACACGACGACGTCGTGGCCGCCCTCGACCAGACGACGGGTCATGTTGCCGCCCATGCGGCCCAGTCCGACGAAACCTATTTGCACGGCTGATCGATTTTGTGAATGCGCGCGATGTGGCGCCCGCCTTCAAACGGCGTCACGAGCCATACCCGTACGATAGCAAGGGCCTGGGCCTCAGTGATGGTTCGTTGTCCGAGCGACAGCATGTTGGCATCGTTGTGCGAGCGGTTCCATATTGCAACCTGTTCGTTCCAACAAAGGCAGCATCGGATGCCGCAGATGCGGTTGGCGACCATGGCTTCGCCGTTACCTGAGCCGCCGAGGACGATCCCCCGTTCGAATTCTCCTCTGGCGACCGCTTCCGCCACGGGACGCACAAAGTCGGGGTAGTCGACCGGGGCTTGCGAATTGGTCCCAAAATCCCCGACTATGTGGCCTTCTGAGGCCAGCATCGCCTTGATCGCTTCCTTGTAGGCAAAGCCGGCGTGATCTGAACCAATCGCAAGATGCATAGACAGAAGGTGTCTTATACTATGCACCATGCGAAACACCGCTAAGTTCTTGGTGGCGGGCGCCTTTGCGCTCCTGGTGGCGCTCCTCGCGTTGTGGACGGGCAACGCAGCGGTATACGCGCAGGCCAGGCCCGCGCAACCTCCGGCGCAGCAGCCACAACAACAGCAGCAGCAGACGCCGACGTTCCGGGCGACCGCCGAGCTCGTCACGACCGACGTGATCGTGCGCGACGCCAAGAACGATCAGTTCATCGCCGACCTCAAGCCAACAGATTTCGATGTCCTCGAAGACGGCGTCAAGCAGGAACTCGCATCGATGGTGCTGATTCACGGCGGTCGCGCATACAACACGCTCGCGCCGCCACCCGCACCGATTCAGGAAGGGATCATTCTCCCGGTGGCGCGTCCGACCAATGACGCGGCGGGCCGCGTGTTCCTGCTGTTTGTCGACGATCTCCACATGGACTTTCAGCAGACGCCACGCATCCGCGAGATCTTCCGCAAGATGCTGAAGAACCTGATCCATGACGGCGACATGTGGGGAATGGTCAGCACGGGCACGTCCTCGATTTCGATCGACCTCACCTACGACCGCGCGCTGCTCGATGACGCGATCAATCGCATTAGTGGCAATGGTCTGAAACCGACCGAGATCATCAAGGGGCAGGAGGGCGCCGATGGTCCCGTCGAGCTGCGGTATCGCGCACACGTCGCCTTCACGACGGCGAATCAGCTGATGTCGAATCTCGAGAAGCTGCACAATCGCCGCAAGGCGGTCCTCTGGGTTAGCAGCGGATACGACTTCAACCCATTCGAGAAGTCGCGCCTGAAGGAACAGCTCGGCCCGTGTGACGACTCGGGCAGTAGCGGTGACGGCAGCGGCCAGTCGAACTGCGTGAGCGCGAACGGACGGGTCGATCCCAACCTGCAGCCACAGGGGTCGCAGTTTGCGGACGCAGAGCTGGTGCGCGATATGGCGGACGTCACGCGAGCCGCGAATCGCGCGAACGCGACGCTCTACACGATCGATCCGCGTGGCCTCGTTGCGGGCAGCGACATCGGCGAGAACCTGGATCCGGTTGAATGGGACCGCTATGTGTCGAAGACGGTCGACAGCCTCCGCACCATCGCCGATCTGACCGGCGGATTTGCCGTCGTCAATCAGAACGACTTCGACAAGGCGCTGAAGCGAATCGACGCGGAGACGAGCGATTACTACGTGCTGGGGTTCTACTCGAGCAACCCCGACCCGCTGCGCCGAACCCGGCGAATCGAAGTCGTCACGAAACGTGATGGCGTGAAAGTGTGGTCGCGGACGTCATACTCGCTGCGGCCGACTCCGCAGGAGACTTCGAAGAAGTAGTCGATCCTCGCTCACAGACTCTTGGGCGCCTGCGCGGCGGCAGCCAGCTTCGGCCGTACGGTTTCGAACACGCGAAGCACTTCGGACACCGACCGCGGCATCCGCGTCATCTTTGGATAGAGCCATCCGAACTGCCGTTCGAGCGAATGACCGGCGATGCGGCTCACAAACAACTGCTTCGCTCGGACGTCGCCCGCCACCGCCTGCCACGGCACGATGCTGATGCCGAGCCCGCTGCGAACCATGGCCTTGATGATTTCGACGTTCTCGGTCTCCATCACGATTTCCGCTTCGATGTGTTCGCGTGAGAAGAAGTCGTCGACGATACGCCGCGTGATCGAGCCGGTTTCGAAGAGGATGAAGGGCTGCTTGTTGAGATCGGTCGGAGCGATGCGGCGCTTCATCGCGAGCGGGTGGTTGGGATAGGTCGCGACGAGCAGTTCTTCGTCCAGGACCGGGACGGAAATCAGATCGGATGCGTCGATCGGCAACGTCAGCAGCCCGAGATCGCCTGAGCCTGAACGCAGCATGGCTATCGAACGGTCCGTGCTTCCAACGGTCACCTTCAGATCGAGATTCGGGTGAACACGTCGAACCTCGGACAACAGCGTCGGGAAGACGTAAAGACAGACCGTCATTCCTCCAACCAGGCGCAGCGCTCCACGTAGCGACTCCTGTTTCTCGCTGATCGCGGTGACGGTCTCCTGCAGGTCCTGAAAGACCCGGTGGCTCAGTTGCAGCAGCGCTTCGCCCGCCGGCGTGATCCGGATGCGTCTGCCGATTCGGTGGAAGACCGACTCGCCGAGCTCCTCTTCAAGGAGCAGAATCTGCCGGCTGATTGCCGATTGAGAAACGTGCAGCTTCTCGCCGGCGGCGGTGAACGAGCCCGTGTCGGCTATCGCGCGGATGATCTCCAGTTGCCGCAGATCCACGTCCGAAGCTTACATAACTCGTACGCATCGACACAACAAAACGGATAAGCAAACCGGCTATCCTCACCCGACGGCTTTCACCCGCGCGATGGCTTCGTTCAGGTACCCTTCATCCATGTCGATGCCGACGAAGTCGAGTCCCAGCTGCGCGCATGCCACCGCGGTCGATCCCAGACCTAGGAACGGATCAACAACGGTGGTGATGCGTTGGACGCCGTGAAGACGAAGGCACATCTCAGGAAGCTTGGGCGGAAACGTGGCGGGGTGCGGCCGCTCTTTGTCGCGGCTCTGAATGGTGTCATAGGGAATGAACCACGTGTTGCCGCGACACCGCAGGTCGTCGGCCGCCGCGCGCCAGCGTCCGACGTTCGATTTGTCCTGGTAGGGGACACCGATCGCCTGGCGGCTCAACGGCGTGTGGCCCTGAGGCGTGAAGTGAAAGACGAACTCATGGCAGTCGTGCAGGAACCGCTCACTGTTGATCGGTTTGTAGTGACCGACCGCGAGATCCTGTTCCAGTCCTGCCCGTGCACCGGCCAGCGATTTTTCGATCGCGATCGACTTGATCCAGTGAATCGTATTCTGCAGCTTCAGAAAGGGACGCGCCGCCTGGGCCACATCGAGTGCCGTCCACGGATCGGTCGGTTTGCCGCCGACATTGAGAAACAACGAGCCATCTTCGCCGAGCGTCTGCGCCGCGAGCGTCACCCATCGGCTGGTCCATTCGAGGTAGCGCTCGCGCGGCATCGTGTCGTCGTATGTGCGGTAGCGGATGCCGAGGTTGTACGGCGGCGAGGTCACGATGACGCTCACCGACTGGGCGGGCATGCGCGACAACACGTCGAGCGAGTCGCCGAGATAGAACCGAAACGTCGCGCTGCGAACTTTAAATTTTGTGTGAACGTTGGGAAGGCGAATCACCAACCCCGGATTGTAATTGGTGATGTTGCACGATCAAGAGTGAGCGCGCGACGGAGTTTGTCAGGTGCCCGTTTCCAGATTTCGCGGACACGCCTGACAAAGGTCGCGGGCTGCGCTAACTGACGCGAACTGCGCTCAGTGGCTCGGGGGCGATCGACGCACGGTCAGCCGCGATCGTGTGATTGCGGCGATGCCCATACATCTCACACGCCGGTCCTTTTTCCTCGATGTACGTCAACTCGCGGCTCGTGGCGAGTTCGCGATACCGGCCGATGACGCACCCGCAAGCCAGTGTGCGGAAACCGAGGAGTCGCACCAGACTCATGACTCGAACCTCCGATGCGTCCGGGCTGCAAGCAGTATGCCCGTCAACCTCGTAGTGTGCGCGGGATGTTCAACCGGGTGGCAATCGCATGGAACGTTGGGAAAATGGCTCGATCGGCTCCGCACACCACTGGCTGTGAGCGGCCAGTCAATGTTCCACGGCGAAACCTGGCGTGTTGCATCCTGGAGACGTCCAAAATCCCAAATGGTCGATCCAAACGAGTCGAGCCGCCCCAAGCCGTCCACGGCGTGAAGTCAGAAATTGTTCTTCTTCGGGGGCGCCGATCTCTCCGCGGTTCGTCAGAAATCACAATCCTTAGGGACTTGGAATAGTCGGCTTCGAGTTCGGAGTTTGAGAACGGATCGCTCGGAACGTCTCAAGTTCGACCGCGCGCTGGCGCGCCGCCGCGCCCCGCGCGCGAACAATTCTGACGATCAGCAAAAGATGTAAGGCGCCGATGACGGCGAGTTCGGTCGACGTTGCACGAGGCTGCAGCGCAAGCACCGGAATCATGTTGACGAAGGTGGCGCCGGCGAAGACCACGGAGAAGAGCGGGTCGATGCCGCCTCCGGGCAGCGCGGGGCCAACCGACATCACCGTGGTTTCCCAGCGGGGACCCGTCTCCAGATTCTCGTAATAGACCTGCAGGTAACGGCCGATGCGCTCGGCGCCAACGTGCAGCGCGTGGATCGCCTCGAAGCCGCCGACGAGGACCGCGAGCGGATACAGGGAGGCCAGCGGCGCCTCGGCGAACGTCAAAACGATCAACGCAAGCACGGCCCACGCGATCATCGCGATTGGAAAGAGCACCATGCGAGTCGTCCCACGGGAGGCGATCGTGTGTCTCAGAACGGCATATTCAGAATCGGACAGCCCTGGGCTCATGTGGTGGCACCCTTCTTGGACAACGCCGTGCTATCAAGCGGCAAGAAATGACCGATTTCATAACTCGACGGGGCGTCGGTCGGCACATCAGTTTCGACCAGAACAGGCTTGCCAACTATAGTTTGTCTGCTACAATGCCGAAACGTTCCGTAACAACCTGTCATATAAGGGTTTCCTTGTGATCCGAGTCCGGTTTGCTGCGGCCGCGCGCCTCATTTGTGTCTTAACAGCGATCACTGCTGTAGGCGTTCCTGCGCCATCGGGTGCAGCAACGCGAACCACGACCACCCGGAAGACGGTCTCGACCTCCACGGCTCGCAAGCCAGCTGTCCGGAAAACGACCACAGCTTCAAAAACCACGAAATCCGCGACATCAACGGCCGCCAGCCGCCGGGTGCGAGCCGCGCGCACGCGCGCCGCGCTGCAGGCCGCTGCGCTTCGCGACGCGCTCGAGCCGCGCTTCAAGTTCGACGAGACCGGCAACGTCGTTCCTGATGTGCGCGCGGAAGCGGCGATCATCTACGACCCGGAAAACGGCAAGGTGTTGTGGGAGAGCAATTCGACGAGCCGCCGCTCGATTGCGAGCATCACGAAGGTGATGACGGCGGTGGTCTTCCTGGAGAATTCACCAGACCTGACGCGCGAAGTCGTCGTGGAACGCGCCGACGTTCGCGCCGCGTCGACGACATACCTGCGCGCCGGCTACAACCTGACGACGGGCGATCTGCTGCACTTGCTATTGATCGGATCTGACAACGCCGCGGCCCGCGTGCTTGCGCGCGTCTCGCCCTATGGATCACAGGGGTTCATCGACCGGATGAACGCAAAGGCGCAGGAGCTCGGCCTCACGAGCACGTCGTACGCCGATCCATCAGGGCTGCTCGCCGACAACGAGTCATCCGCGTACGATCTCGCGCGGCTTATCACCTACGTCTCCGGTGACGATCGTATCGCGAGCATCATGCGGACGCCGTATTACACGGTGAACGCGGGCCGGCATCAGATCACGATTCACAGCACGAACCAGCTCGTGATGAAGGGTGACGTGGACGTGCAGGCGGGCAAGACCGGTTTCATCAGCAAGGCTGGCTACTGCCTCGCGACGCTCCTTCGCCTCCCGCAGGGCGGTCCTCAGGTGGCCGTCGTCGTGCTCGGCGCAAAATCGAACCCTGGACGGTTCTGGGAAACGCGTCACCTGTTCAACTGGATTTCGACCAAGACGCAGGACTGGTTCGGTCAGACCAGCGAGACGTCACCATCGCAGAGCACGGCGCAAGCTCCTGCTGCCGTTCCCGCCGCGGCGAATTAGTAAATCCCAGATCCCAAATCCCACGTTCCAAATCCCAAGCGCCACTCAGTGGTGGACTTGGGATTTGGATTTTGGGATTTGGGTTTTGGGCTTTGATTAGGAATATCCCCGCTGCATCGCATACGCGTCGAGCGGTAACGTCGCGATGTTGTCCACGATCGGCATCACGGGTCGCGTCGCGTGGCGCCCGTCGTACGCCTTCAGGTACCGTCGGCATTGATCGCACGCGTAGACGCGATACTGGCCGTCCGGCGTTGCAAACGACGTAATCCGCGATCGATCGCTGTTGCGGCAGTAGGGGCAGGTCAGCGGCTCGAACTTCCATCGCAGCGCGCAGCGGGCGCAGATCAGATGCCGTTCAGCGGCCGGCGTGATCACCGACAGATCTGGCTCGGCGCCGCAGAGCGCGCAGTGCGGATGCACCCACAACGCAAGCTCCGTGCGCTGCTGCAGCACTTCCGCGCAGCGCGTCATCCACGGGCGCATCGCCAGAGCCAGCACCTGATCCAGCGCTTCGTCGCCACCCTCGTCAGGCGCGACTGCAGCCGTGTCGTTCGGCAGCCCGATTGCCGCAACGCTGTGTCGATGCACGCCGCGGCGATACCACCGTTCGGCAAATTCGAGCAGGTTCAGGTCGCGTCCGATTGTCTGTATCCGTTGATAGTCGGCATCGTCGAGCGCGCTGTGGCGGCGCAGCACGTCGGCGATTTGTCGAACGAGGAGGCGCAGATCGCTTGGCTCGATACGGATGTCCTGGAAGCGCAAGAGCGGCTCGCCAGTGTCGTTGTGCGTCCGTATGACCGCTTCATTGAGTTCGAACCACGGCAAGGCCACGCGCCCCTGCACGCGCCTGTGCAGTTCGAGCAATTCAATATGCATGTCCACCGCATCCGCCAGCTCAGGATGTGATTCGCGGACGGATCGCAGTTCGGCTACTTCCCGCGTTTCGGAGCGCGCTGGACGAGTCGGACGTGCGGGATCAGCCACCTAAAGAATCATACCTGCGCCGGAGCGCGAGGTAGAGGGCCCGGGCATTTTGGCCGGCCATAATGTCTCCATGCGCATCCTGACGGTCGCCTCCGAAGCGGTGCCGTTTGCCAAGACGGGAGGTCTCGCCGACGTCATAGGCGCGTTGCCGGTCGCGCTGGCTCGTCTCGGCCACGATGTTGACGTCGTCATGCCGCGCTATCGGGGCGTCACGGCGGGCGAGGAGAAGGGGCGCGTAACAGTCCGGCTGGGTGGACAGGTTGCCGACGCGCGCATTTGGATTGCGGGCGAGCGCGGACCCAGAGGGTCCGCGCCGCAGAATCAGGGGACTGTCCGCACGATCTTCATTGACTATCCGCCGTATTACGACCGGGACTTTCTGTACGGCACGGCGGGACAGGACTATCCGGACAACCCTGAGCGGTTCGCCTTTCTTGCGGCCGCGGCGCTCGAGTGGGCGGCGTCCGCCTCTGATCGTTTCGATGTCTTACACGGTCACGATTGGCAGGCCGGTCTCGCGCCGATGCTGCTGCGCACCGGCCGCGCTCCGTCGAGACTGGCAGCAATACCGGCCGTATTTACGATTCACAACCTTGCGTACCAGGGCGTTTTCGACGCGAGCTGGTTACCGCGTCTTGGTTTCGGGTGGGACTTGATGCGTATCGACGCCCTTGAATACTGGGGGCGCATCAGTTATCTGAAGTCCGGGTTGATGTTCAGCAATCTGATCACAACCGTGAGTCCCCGTTACGCACGCGAAATCCAGACGCCGGAATTTGGTTTCGGCTTCGATGGGATCCTCAGGTATCGCGGTGACGACGTCATCGGGATTCTCAACGGGATCGATTACGATCAGTGGGATCCGGCGCGCGATCCGTACATTCCAGAGCCATACGACGCGCGAAATCTGTCGGGAAAGCGCGCCGCGAAGCGGGCTCTGCTCGATCGGTTCGGACTTGCCACCGACCGTTCAGCGCTTGAAAGGCCGCTCGTCGGGTTGATCTCACGGCTCGTCGATCAGAAAGGCTTCGATCTGGTCGCCGGGATTGCCGACGAGCTCGCCGGGCTGGACGCGTCGTTTGTGCTGCTCGGCACCGGTGATCGCCGTTATGAGGATTTGTGGCTCGCGCTGGCGGCACGGCACCCCGACCGGGTCGCGGCGAAGATCGGGTTTGACGAGCCGCTTGCGCATCTGATTGAGGCGGGCGCGGATTTGTTCCTGATGCCGTCCCGTTTCGAGCCCTGCGGCCTGAATCAGATGTACAGCCTGCGTTACGGCACGGTGCCGGTGGTTCGCGCCGTTGGAGGGCTTGTCGACACCGTGCGGAACTACAACCCGCGAACAGGCGAGGGGACAGGGTTCAGCTTTGAGGACTATTCGGCCCAGGCGCTCCTCAACACCATGGCCTGGGCGCTCGGAATTTACCGTGATCGGGGTGCATGGGAGCGGATTCAGCTCGCTGGAATGCGGCAGGACTTTTCCTGGGACGCATCCGCCCGTCAGTACGTCAAAGTATATGCGCGTGCCACTGGCGTTGGAGGGGCGGGTGTATAGACCTGCGCCTCCAATGTGCCCGCATTCATGGAGACGAGAATGGCAGCAGAGAACGTAAAGGTATTTACGGACAGTAATTTCGATGAGGAAATCAAGAACGGTGTGACGCTGGTCGATTTCTGGGCGGAGTGGTGCGGGCCATGCCGGCGTCTGGCGCCCGCGGTTGACGCGATCGCGACGGAATATAACGGCCGCGCGACGGTTGCGAAGATGAACGTCGATGAGAACCCGAACGTCCCCGGCCGCTTCATGATTCGCGGCATTCCAACCCTGCTGATCTTCAAGAACGGGCAGCTCGCGGATCAAATCGTCGGCCTCGTCCCGAAAGAAGAGATCATGAAGAAGCTCGATCAGCAGCTCTGATCACCCGCATGGCCGATCGCAAAGTCATCATCATCGGTTCCGGTCCGGCCGGTTTGACCGCGGCCCTCTACACAGCGCGGGCGAACCTCAAGCCGCTGCTCGTCGAAGGCATCGAGGCAGGCGGTCAGTTGATGTTGACGACGATGGTGGAGAACTGGCCTGGGTTCCGAGACGGCATCATGGGGCCCGATCTCATGACCGAGATGCGCGTGCAGGCCGAGCGCTTCGGAACCGAAGTCGTCAACGGCAACGTCGAGCGCGTTGATCTCCGCAGCCGCCCGTTCTCGCTCGCGTTCGCCGACGGGAAGACGATGACCACCGATGCGCTCATCATCGCCACGGGCGCGTCAGCCCGGTGGCTCGAGATTGGTTGCGATCGGAAGCTGTCGGGTCATGGCGTCTCGACGTGCGCGACGTGCGACGGGTACTTCTTCCGCGGGAAGCCGATTGCCGTCGTCGGCGGCGGCGATTCAGCGATGGAGGAAGCGATCTATCTGACTCGCTTTGCCTCGAAGGTGACGGTCGTCCACCGCCGCGACTCGCTCCGTGCATCGAAGATCATGCAGGACAAGGCATTCGCGAATCCGAAGATCGAGTTCATCTGGGACTCCGAGATCGCCGACATCAATGACGTCAAACGGGGCGAGGTCACGGGCATTGTCGTCCGCAACCTGAGGACGAGCAAATTGACCGAGGTACCGCTCGACGGCGTATTCATCGCGATCGGCCACACCCCGAATACGGCGCTCTTCCGGGGTCAGCTCGAGCTCGACGAAGCTGGATACATCCTGACGCATCACGGCTCGAAGACGAGCTGTCCCGGGGTGTTTGCCGCGGGCGACGTTCAGGATCATGTCTACCGTCAGGCGATCACCGCAGCAGGCTCGGGCTGCATGGCCGCGATTGATGCCGAGCGCTATATCGACGGTCTGCCCATTCCCGACGAAACGACTGACAACGCCGAATGTTTCGTCGCGCCGCCGAACAACGAGTTGTTCAAGCCCTGATTGGTGAGTAGTTGGTGGTTGGTGGTTTGTGGTTCTCAGCATCACCGCCCACGCGCCCGCTGACTTCGGCACGGCTTCGCCAAGCAGAACCACCAACTACCAACCACCAACCGAGCTGAAACCACCAGCACCAGCCGGCCGTATAGTCCGTGGCCGTGCAACGAAGCGACGCTGAACTGGCCCGGGACGCTCGTTCCGGTTCCGAGGCGGCGTACCGCGAGCTCGTCGCGCGGTACGCCGCGCCCGCGGTCAACTTCACCTACCGGTTCGTGCACGACCGTGCGCTTGCGGAGGACCTTGCGCAGGAAGGTTTTCTGCGCGTCTATCAGCGGCTGAATACGTACGACCCCGACCGTAAGTTCTCGAGCTGGTTCTTCCAGGTTCTTCGCAACGTCACGATTGATTACCTCCGGATCAACCGGCTGCCGACGGCCTCACTCGACGCGCTGCAAGAAGAGGGGCATCAGGCTGCGGCTGTCGATCGCGAGAGCGCATCTCCCGAGGAGCTGGCCGGACGGGGCGAGCTGGCATCGGCAGTGGGCGCGGCGTTATCGCGTATCCGTCCCGACTACCGCGAGGTCGTGGTGCTGCGGTACCAGGAAGGTCTCACGCAGCCCGAGATTGCTGAAATTCTTGGGCTCCCCGCGGGAACGGTCAAAACGTACCTCCACCGAGCCAGGAAAGAGCTGGCTGAAATCCTGGCGGCGCAGGGGTGGGGGCCAACCGCGGCAGAACCGACAGCAGGCAAGACCGTCTGAAACCGTTTAGGCGGAGGTTCCGTAACGTGAACAGCGACACGATCAGAGACCGAAAGATGGACCGCAAACAGCTCGACGCGTGGCTGATGGCCGAACAAGGCGGCGAGGACGATGCCGCGGATACGGCTCTGGCTCACCTGTTCGCCGCGGTCCCGAAGGTGCAGCCGCGCTCGGCCTTTGTCGAGCAGACGGTCAGCACCGTTTGGCGTTGGCGCGCACGGCGCCGCCGGCTGCTCGCCGGTGCGTGGACGGCTGTGGCCGCGCTTATCATCGCGAGCGCAGCGATCGCCTATTCCGCGTCGCCGCTTCTTGGCGGGTTGGCTGTCAAGGCGATCGCGTTTCTCACCGGCCATATCGTGCCGTGGCTGATCGCCTATGCCAGCGTCGCGTTGCACGGGTGGCTGACGCTTGGCCATGTTGGCGCCGTGGTTGCCTCGGCGTTGATCACGCCCGGGCGTGTGGCGGCCGTCGTCGGAGTGGAGTTCCTCGGAATACTTGCGTTCTATGCGCTGCATCGGATTGCCAGCGCTGAGCGCCTCGGAGACGCACAGGTATGAGAAGGCAGATTTTCATCGCGCTGGCTGTACTGACTGTCGCGCTGATGGTGCGCACGGCGTACATCGTCCACGCACAAACCGCTACGGCCGCGGAGTTGCGAATGCAGCTGTCGTCGCGGTACGACATCGTGGCACTGCAGCAGGGCATTGCGCTTGTGCCGAAGACGGCCAATCCGCGTGTGCGCATGATTCAGGTCGTCAACGGCGCTGTCACGGTGGACGGCGACACGCTGACAGCGGCGCAGTTGCGTGATCGTCTCGGAGCCGATGCCGGGCCGATCGTTCAGTTGACGTACCTGAGCGCCGCGGAACAACGGCAGCTTGCGGCGCCGGAGGGAGCTGCCGCACCCGGGGCGACGCCCGGCGGCGCGCCTGCGCCACCGAGTGCCACGATACCGACTCCGCCGGTACCACCGGCGCCGGAGCCGCCGGCACGCTCAGTCGAACGCAAAGGCGATGTCGTGCGGATCGGCGGCGGCGCTGTCGATGTGGCTGAGAACGAGCGCGTTGACGGCGATGTCGTCGCGATCGGAGGTCCCGTCACCGTCAACGGGGAAGTAACGGGCGACGTCGTCGGCGTCGGCGGCGGACTCACGCTCGGACCGCACGCTGTCGTTCGTGGCGAGGTGACGGCTGTCGGCGGGCCATTCAAGCGGGATCCGCAGGCGCAGGTGTTCGGCAAGATCAATGAGATCGGTATCGGCGCCAACGGTCAGACGATTCCCCCGTACAACATCAACATGCGGAACATCCTGTTCGGCACGCTTGCATCACGGGTCCAACGGTTCGTGACAACGATCGTCCGGGTGCTGATGTTCCTTCTGTTTGCCTTGATTGTGACGGCGGTGGGGCAGCGGCCGGTCCAACAGATTGCCGCCCGCATCGGTGCCGAACCTGTGCGCTCGGGATTGATGGGGCTGCTGGCGGAAATCCTGTTCGTCCCCGTGCTCGTGGTCACAATCCTTGCGCTCGTGATCTCGATCATCGGCATTCCGCTGCTTGTGCTGGTGCCGTTCGCCATCATCCTCGTCGGCATCGTCATGCTCGTCGGCTTCACGGGGACCGCCTACTTGGTCGGCGGATGGACGCTCGACAGATTTGGCCGCACGGAGCGGAATCCGTATCTCATCGCGGCGATCGGGATCGTCGTCATCGCCGCGCTCACGCTTGTTGGCCGATTGTTCGCGCTCGCGGTTGGTGGGATTGGAGCGCCGTTCTACATCGCGGGTTACCTGTTGGAGTACCTTGCCTGGACAGTGGGATTCGGTGCCGCGATCCAGACGTGGATTCACATGCGCCGTGGTCCCGCTGCACCGCCGATGACGACGCCACCGCCAGAGCCTGGCGTTGCTTAACGCCCAACCACCAACCTCCAACTCCCAAGGACCCCTTGGAAGTTGGAAGTTGGCGATTGGAAGTTGCTAATCGATCCAGCCGCCGCCGACGACCGCCTCGCCGTCATAGAAGACGACGGCCTGTCCGGGTGTGATCGCGGGCTGCGGATCGTCAAAGACCATCTCGGCGCGACCGTCAGGGAACGCGCAGACGACGCCCGGCGCTGGCTTGTGCCGGTGCCGAATCTGTGCCGCGACGCGGACGGGCGCTGCTGGCGCATCAATGGAAATCCAGTTGACGCCCGACGCGGTCAGACGCACCCGATCGAGCGCCGCCCGCGGTCCAACCGTCACATGTCCCTCGTCAGCATCGATCCGCAAGACGTACAACGGAATCGTTGACGCAATGCCGAGTCCCTTTCGCTGGCCAACCGTAAAGCGATGGACGCCGCCATGGCTGCCAAGCTGGTGGCCGCCCTCGTCAACGATTGCGCCCCCGCGCGTGACGGCGGGCTTCGTCCGCTCGACGAACGCCGCGTAGTCGCCGTCGGGAATGAAACAGATTTCCTGGCTGTCGGGCTTCTCGGCGACCGCCAATCCGAGACGACGTGCCTGGCTGCGCACTTCCGCCTTGGCGAGCGTTCCAACCGGGAACACGGCGCGCGCGAGCTGATCCTGCGTCAGGGAAAAGAGGAAGTACGACTGATCCTTCTCAGGATCCGCGCTGCGCTTCAGCAGCCATCGACCGTTGGCATCGTGCTCCACACGCGCATAATGGCCGGTCGCGACCTGCTCGGCGCCGAGTCCTCGGGCCCGCTCCAGCAGCGTCGAGAACTTCAGGTCACTGTTGCAGTGCGCACACGGCAGCGGCGTCCGTCCCGATGCGTACTCCTGAACGAAGTTCGAGATAACCGTCTCGCGAAACTGGCGCTCGAAGTTGACGATGTAGTGCGGAAAACCGATGACGGATGCGACGCGGCGCGCGTCGTGGAGATCGTCGAGCGTGCAGCAGCTGCCCCATGTTTGTTCGCCGCCGCGCTGATCGTAGAGCTGCATCGACAGACCGACAACGTCATGACCCTGCTCGGCGAGCAGAGCCGCGGCGACAGAAGAGTCGACGCCTCCCGACATTGCGACGACGATTCTCATTCGTTCGGATCGTTCGATCACGCTCTCGCGGGGGTTCGAGTCAGGCTCCGGAGCTTCTCGACAATGCCCGGCATCACCGCGATCACACGATCGATCTCCGCCTCCGTGTTGCGTGCACCGAGGCTGAAGCGGATCGAGTTCTGCGTGCGGTGAGCGTTGAAGCCCATTGCCTTGAGCACATGCGACGGTTCGAGCGTTCCTGACGAGCATGCCGAGCCGGTGGAAACCGCCACGCCTTCGAGGTCCAGCGCAATCAGCAGCGACTCGGCCTCGATGCGATCGAAGCTGATGTTGGTCGTATTCGGCACACGGTGATCGGGCGATCCATTGACGGCCGTCCCTGGTACCGCGCGCAGAATGCCGGCTTCGAGCCGATCGCGCAACGCGCCGAGTCTGCTGCCCTCGCTCTCCATCTTCCCGGCCGCGGCGGTCGCAGCCACCCCCATTCCGACGATCCCCGGCACATTCTCGGTTCCCGCGCGGCGGCTCCGCTCCTGACGGCCACCGGTCAGCAGCGGCAGCACCCGAAGACCACGCCGGATCCAGAGGGCACCGACGCCCTTCGGACCGTAAAACTTGTGAGCCGACAACGACAGCAGGTCGACCCCCAGTGCCTTCACGTCAACGGGGATTTTTCCAGCGGACTGGACGGCGTCGGTGTGAAACAGGGCGCCCCGCTCGTGGGCGAGTCGAGCCAGCTCGGCCACGGGCTGAATCGTCCCAATTTCGTTATTCGCATGCATCACGGATACGAGAACCGTCCGGTCGGTCAGCGCCTCCCGCAATGCGGCCGGCGAGACCACTCCGCTTTGGTCGACGGGCAACAGGGTTGTCTGCCAGCCGCGCCGCGCGAGCGCCTTGAGCGTGTTCAAAACCGCCTCATGCTCGATGGCGCTGGCGACAAGGTGCCTTCGCCCCGTGCCTTCCAGCGCCTCTGCCGCGCCCCGAATGGCAATGTTGTCCCCTTCGGTCCCGCCGCTGGTAAACAGCACCTCGGAGGGGTCCGCCCCAATCAACTCCGCCACCTCGGACCGGGCGTCGTCGACGGCGGCCTTTGCCTGCTGCCCGAAATGGTGGACGCTCGAAGGATTTCCGAACTCCTCCTTCAGGACTGCCGTCATCCGGTCGATAACAGCCGGCAGAAGGGGGGTCGTGGCGTTGTGGTCCAGATAAATCCGCTGCACGGTCTCTTCGCATCGTACCATCTGGCCGGTAAATTGCTCGGCCGAAAGCCTAGACAACTTTTTCGAGCGGCCGATATACTCAGTGGGCTCCCGCCACAGAGACGCGATAACGAGCTCAGTCACAGGCCCTTGGTTCTGCCTTGGGGCTGCCAATCAGTCGGAGGACCAGATGTGGAAGCGCGATGAAGCGGTGAAGCCGACAGGCCCGGCCAGCCCGGCGACCCCGGCCATCCCCGCACAGCAGACGCAGACGCAGGCCAGTGCGCCCGCGCAGCCGGAACCCCGGCGTCACCAGATGATGGAGAGGGATGTCGTGAATATTGGGAAATCTGTGGTGATCAAGGGCGAGCTCAATGGCAGCGAAGATCTCACCGTCGAGGGGCACGTCGAAGGGAAGATCGAACTTCGAGACCACGTTCTGACGATCGGCCCCAACGGGAAGATCAAGGCGCAGGTCTTCGCCAAGGCCGTGATTGTGCTGGGGGAAGTGAACGGCAACGTCACGGCGACGGAGAAAGTGGACATCCGCGACGGCGGATCGGTTGACGGCGACATTATCTCGCCGCGAGTGGCGATCGCCGAGGGCGCGCATTTCCGCGGCAGCGTCGATATGCAGCGGAAGGGTGGCCAGCCGTCACAGTCCAAGGGTGACAACGCGCAGGTGACGCGTTCGAGCGCGCCAAACGTCGGGTCGCAACCCGTCGCGGCGCACTGACGCCCGGTTCGTGAGTTGGTGGTTCGTGGTTAGTAGCAACGACAAGCGCTGCTAACCACTACTCCCGCCTATCCGCTGCGACGAACGACTAAACCAGCAGCCACCAATCTGCACGGAGATCAAGCGGCGCGAGCAACGGATGGTCTATCATTCGTCGTTGTCTCTCTCAGATCTTTTTTCGCGTAAGCGCAAGGACGAGACGGCTGACGCGGGCGCCGACTGGCCCGTGTATCCGACCAAAGCGCTCGCCAAATTCTTAACGAACCTCAACGCACGATCCCAGCGGCTGCTCGTCGACCTCGGGCCGGTCGTCGGCACCAACGTCGCGTTTTTCGGCGAAGAGCTCGGCTGCAAGATTCACGTCGAGGACGTCTTCAAAGATATCGATCGCCACGTGACAGAGGACAAGATGGACGCGCTACCGTCATTTCTCGCGAAGCGCTTCTCGCAGGAAGACGGCACCGTGGACGGTATCCTCTGCTGGGACATCTTCGACTATCTCGACAAAGCGTCGGCGCAGGTGCTCGCGCGCGAGTTGATCCGGATGCTGCGGCCTGACGGCATGCTCTTCGCCCTCTTCAACGTTGTGGAAGCGGCAACGAAAGCTCCGCCCGGATTCACGCGATACGTCGTGGCCGATCGCCAGCAGCTGCAGTACCGCTCATACCGCGCCGCCCGCGGCAAACAGCGCCCGCTATCGCCGCGCGATATCCAGCGCCTGTTCGAGCCGCTTCGGATTTACGAGCAGTTCCTGCTGAAGAACAACCTGCGGGAAGTGCTCTTCCGGAAGCCGAGCGCCGGGACATCCACTGCCGAGGGCGAGCCTGCCGGTCATCGCGCTGCTGACTGATTTCGGCACGCGCGATCACTACGTCGGCGCGATGCGGGGCGTGGCGCTTGGTATCTGCCCTGACGTGACGCTCGCCGACATCACTCACGAAATCGCTCCCCAGGATGTGCTCGGTGCCGCGCTCGAGCTCGCGGCTGCATACAAGTACTACCCGCAAGACACGGTATTTCTGTGTGTCGTGGATCCGGGGGTTGGCTCCGCCCGACGCGGTCTGGCGGCGGAGGCGGCCGGCTATCGATTCGTCGCGCCCGACAATGGACTGTTGACGATGGTGTTCAAGGAGACCGCGCCGGCACAGGTCGTGGAACTGACGGATCCGCAATACGCCAGGCCGACGATCAGCCGCACCTTCGAAGGGCGCGACAGGTTCGCACCCGCCGCCGCGTGGCTGGCGAAGGGCATCGAGGTTCGCGCGCTCGGCCGGCAGGTCACGACATGGGAGATGCTCGACATTCCAGAACCTCGAGTGGCAGGTCGCCAGCTCTCGGGCAGCGTGCTGCGCGTCGATCGGTTCGGTAATCTCGTGACGAACATCGACCGTCGCAGTGTCGATGCATTCGCGGCGAGCGGTCCGATTGAGATCGAAGTCGCCAGCCATCATGCCGCCAGGCTCGTCGACACGTACGCGCACGGAGAGAGCGGCGCCGTGTGTGCGCTGTTTGGCAGCAGCGATCACCTCGAGATTGCGGTTGCGGGCGGCAGTGCAGCGGAGCGTCTCGGTTTGACGCGCGGAGCCGCGGTTCTCGTCCGCCTGAAGACGGGCTCTGCCGCATGACCTCCCCATGCTAGGATTCGTCGTTTCTCATGCTCAATCTGGATCTCACTGAAGAGCAGCAGTTGCTCGAGCAGAGCGTGCGCGAGTGGGGCGCCCGCGCGGTCGCGCCGCGCATTCACGATCTCGATCGCGCGCATCAGTTCGATCGCGCCTTGTTGCCGCAGATGGCCGACCTGGGGCTGCTCGGCAGCTGTGTCCCCCAGAAGTATGGCGGCGCCGGAATGGACTACGTGTCGCTCGGCATCGCGAGCGAGGAGCTTGAGTACCTCGACACCTCGCTGCGTGTGATTGTCTCGGTCCACGTCGGGTTGAACAGTCTCACGCTGCTGTCATGGGGAACCGAGGATCAGAAGAGCCGATATCTGATTCCACAGGCCCAGGGTCAGAAGATCGCGACATACGGTCTGACCGAACCATCGGCGGGCAGCGATGCGCGCGGCATTCAGTCGGTCGCCATCAAGAAGGGCGATCGATATGTTCTCACGGGCGAGAAGATGTGGATCTCGCTTGCGGATGTCGCCGACAACTTCCTCGTCTTTGCCTGGAGCGACCTGGAGAAGAAGAAGCAGCGTGATCCGAACGGCATCAGCGCGTTCATCGTCGAACGCACGTTCAAGGGGTTTTCGAGCGGCACGCTGAAGGAAAAGTGGGGAATTCTGGCAGGCAATACCGGCTTTTTCAAGATGGACGAAGTCGAAGTGCCGCAGGAGAATCTCGTCGGCCGCGAGGGCGAGGGCTTCAAGATCGCGATGTTCGCGCTGGATCAGGGACGCTACACCGTGGCGGCCGGCGCTACCGGTCTGATACGCGCATGCCGCGATGCCAGCGTGAGCTATGCAAAGCAGCGCAAGGCGTTTGGCGTCGAAATCGGTTCACACCAGCTCGTGAAGGAAATGCTCGCGCAGATGGAATCCGACTATCAGGCGTCCCGGCTGCTGTGGATGCGTGCGGGGTCGCTGAAGAACGTTGGCCGCCGCAATACGAAAGAGACCGGTCTCGCGAAATGGTTCGCGACCGTTGCTTCCGAGCGTGCCGCATCTGATGCCGTGCAGATTCACGGCGCCAATGGCTACTCGGACGAGTACCCCGTGGGCCGTTTTTACCGCAACTGCAAGGGTGCCGTGATCTACGAAGGCACGCGTGAGATTCACAAGGTGATGCAGGCCGATTACCTGCTCGGCTACAGGACCGACCGGCCAACCCGCTGCGAGCTGCCTCCCTATGCTTGATTCCGATCTCTCGCTCGATTTTCTGCGCGTTGTCGAAGAGGCCGCCGTTGCCTGCGCCCAGACGATGGGGCAGGGCGATAGGCACAAGTCGGACGCCGTCGCGGTCGAAGCGATGCGCCGCGTCATGGATACCGTGCCGATTGACGGAACAATTGTCATCGGCGAAGGCGAACGTGACGAAGCGCCGATGCTCTACATCGGTGAAAAGGTCGGCGTGGCGCACAAGTCGCCCAACGGCCGAGCGTACCCGCAGGTTGACATCGCGGTTGACCCGCTCGAAGGAACGAATCTCTGTGCGACCGGCGCGCCCAACGCGATCGCGGTGCTGGCGGCGTCGTCGAAGGGCGGATTGCTGCACGCGCCCGATCTTTACATGGAGAAGCTCGTCGTTGGTCCGACCTCGAGGAAGCATGTCAGCCTCGACGCGCCAGTTGGCGACAACCTGAAGGCGATTGCACGCTGTCTTGGTCG
>DASTZI010000211.1:0-24021 GCA_035764385.1 Vicinamibacterales bacterium | reverse complement strand
CCGCCCCCGGTGGGGGGCTTGCGCCGCCGACCGTGGCCGGCCAGGTGAAGGCTGACACGGTATGAGGGTGTGGCCTGAAGAGTTGATGGCGTGCCGGCTGGCACGCCCGCGACTCGTTCACCTGGCAAGTGGGAAGTCGCTAATCAGCCTACTCGGGTCGGCCGTGGCGCGCAAAATATGAGTCAGGTGGACTAAGATTTCTCGGACCTGGAAGGTCCGCGCCGCACGCGCCGAATTCCGCCCCGCGACGAGTCCCGAATCCCGACTCCCGAATCCCAGCCTAAAAACGATAGGTATACACGGCCTTCGTCGATAGCCGCCGATCCTGCGTCGCGAACTGCGCCAACAACGGATCATCGAGCCAGTTGTGCGTGTAGACGATGTAGATGTCGTTGCCTGGACGAACGATCCAGCGGAAACGCGACTGCCAGCCCGCGACTCCGCTCACCGTGTCGTACTGAACATTGTTGACCCACGTGAGGAACGGCGTGAACTGCAGCTCGGGAACGACCCGGTATAGCCGCGTATTGAATGTGGCCTCCGGCAGCGCGATCGAGTTGAGCTCTGCCGCCGTGTAGACGAACAGCCCCGGGAGTATGCGGAAGGTGATGTTGCTCACGAACTCCTTGCGTGTCCCTGAATAGAAGTCTCCCGCTTCGTAGCGCCCATCGAATGCAACCGGACGGCGGTTCGCGGTACGCCAGTTCACTTGATATCGAAGGAAGTCGTACTGAGCTCCGCGCGGCAGCGTCACTCGGCGGCCGGGCGCCACGTTGATCGTGAACGGTGAATCGAGCCGTTCGCTCCGCGGTGTCAGCAGGACGGCGAACCGGTCGTTCGCGGCCAGTTCCGTCTCGAACAGCTTCAGCGTGAAGTTCCGCGCCACCTGTTCATTCTCGAGCGTCGTCTGAATGTCGGCGGTGACTGCGAAGTTGAACTGGCGGACGGTTCGATTGTTCCGCGGACGCGGCCCGAAGTTCACATACGGCAGATAGCGTCGGTAGGCGCTCCGTGTCAGGAATCCGACCGCTGGGTTGAAGTTCCGTTCGACGGTGCGCACGTCGAAATTGGCATTCCAGAGATCGTTCGGGTACGCCAGCGTGGCGCCGTACGCCTGCGTTCCGGTGATGCCGCGCTGAGTCGCGTCGACGTACCAGCCGCTCAACGAGAGATTGTCGCCGCCGCGGAAGGTCGACGTCGCCAAGCGGAAGTCGAGGCCCACGGTCTGCCGAGTGTCGGAGGCCGACGCGTCGGGAGCGCGACGGGTGTAGGCCACACCAACATATGACTGGCGCATCAGGCGATGTTTGAGGCGTGCGACGGTGAAGTCCTCACCGACGAGGCCATTTTCGCTGCCGGTCCGTACATGCAGGACGCCGACATCCTGGCCAGCAAGGAGTCCAGTGGCTTTCGTCCCGTACAGAATTTTTTGCTGGTTGCCGGTGTCGGTCAGACCGATACGGCGGCTGAAAAATGGGTTGACGATGAGGTCGGAGCCAAGGTTTGCGTTGTTCTGGCTGTTATTGCCGCCCGCGCCCGCGCCCGGGCTGGCGAAGTCGAAGAACGTGGCGCCATCGAGGAAGAAGTCGCGCTTCTCGGGGTAGAGCAGTGAAAAGCGCGTCAGGTTGACCTGGCGCTGATCGACCTCGGTCTGGGCAAAATCGGTATTGATCGTGAGATTTGTGCGGAGCGCCGGCGTCGGATTGTAAAAGACGTCGACGCCAGCCTGGCCCGTGCCGCTGATCGCTTCCTGCCGTACGGGCGCATCCTGCGCGGTGCCGAGGACGTACGGCTTGACGTCGAGGCCATGTCCCTGCGTGACGCCGGTCAGGCCCGTCAGCCGGCCGGCATTGGTCATGCGCGTCACGCCCTGATTACGCGCGTATCCCATCCAGATGGTGTTCTCGTTCTTGCGCGAGAGCGTCCGAGAAAGGTTGAAGCCCCACGTGTCGCTGCTCGGGCTGAAGTTCAGCGTCCGGAATGGAATCTCCACCTCGAAGCTCCATCCCGTCTCGGTTCGCTGAACGCGTTCGTTCCAGATGCCATCCCATTGGCGGTTCTGGCCGTTGATGCCCATCAACGCATCGGCCATGGCGCCGGAAGGATTCGTTTCGAAGAAATAACCGGTCCGTCCATCGAGAAAGGTATCGATGGTCCACTGGACCTTGTCGTCCTGCTGAAGAAATTCATCGCGGCGCTTCTGATAGCGCGTCAGGCGCTCGGCGGCTTCGGAGTCATGGCAGATGACGCCCAGGTAAAGCGTGTTGCGGTCGAAGGCGATGCGGAATTCCGTCTGCTCGCTCGCCGGTGTGCCGTTGTCCGGATCGATTTGGACGAAATCGGTCGCGACCTGCGCGCGCTGCCAGACGGCCTCGTCAAGATTGCCGTCGAGTGTGATCGACTCTTCGGGTCGAAGCGGCTCGGCCGCGATGGTGCGTCTTGCTTGCGAAGGCGGCGGTATCAGCGCTTGCGAGTGAGCGATGTCCGCAGTGACGAAGGAAAACAGGCAGAGCAGTCGCGTGACACGAAACGAGGCAATCGTCATCAGGGGTGGGATTCCTATCGGTCCGTCGGATCCGTTACAACCAAAAACGCGCCCGGTGCTTCCGGATCGACGCTAAGGCCTTGAGCTATAAGGCTAATGTACTCCGCCGACGGACGTCCAGCGTTGTCCGCTACCGCGACGGCTTGACGGAAAACGTCTGACCGGCAATCGTCCAGGTAGGCTAACGGGGGAGGTTCCACGTGACAACGAAAGATGTTCTCGACCTGTACGAGTACGGGCGCTTCGCCAATCGAAGGCTGCTTGAAGCGGTGGGTACATTGACCGCCGAGGAATTCACGCAATCCGTCGGCGGCAGCTACGGATCGGTTAGGACCACGCTCGTGCACTTGCTCGGAGCGGAGTGGGGCTGGCTCGCCCGCTGTGGGGGCCCCGCGAGGGGCGATCGCCTCAAGCCGGAAAACTATCCGACGTTACAGTCGGTCGTGGCACTGGCTGACACAGTCGAGGGGTACGAGCGTGATTTTCTACCGACGCTCAGCGACGCCGCTCTGACGCGCCTTGTGGAGTTCAGCTTCGTGCCGGGGCAGGCGTATCGCATGACGGTGGGACAGATGCTGCACCACGCGGCGATTCACTCAATACACCATCGCGGTCAGGTAGCGCTGCTCACGCGGATGCTCGGCCATGCGCCCGGCAATTTCGACGCGCTGTTCTACTACGCGGGAGATGTCGCCCTGCGTTGAAGAGCTTGTGGCTTGAGCGCCATTTGCACGGCGGCCAACTTCTTCTTACGATCTGCGGTTGGGGAGGTTCTATGAAGACGAACCGCATTCTCTCGTTCATCCTTATCACACTACTTACCGTTGCTCTGCCGCTCAGCGCTCAAACAAAGTCCAAGTCCACTCCGAAAGCACAGGCGCCGGCGGCGAAGTCAGCGCCGGCCGAAAAAACCACTCCGGCTCCGAACACGCTCGTCGATCTGAATTCGGCGACCAAGGCGGAACTGGAGACGCTGCCAGGAATCGGCGAAGCCTATGCGGACAAGATCATCGCCGGCCGTCCGTATGCGCGAAAGGATCAACTCGTCACGAAGAAGGTTATTCCGCAGGCGACGTTCGACAAGATCAAGGACAACGTGATCGCGCGGCAGGGGAGAAGCTAGTCGCCGCGTCGTGCCGCAGATGAGGCCGGGAGAAATCCCGGCCTTTTTCACTTTATACAATTCTTCGGATGGCGGACATCGCACGAGCGTTCATCGATCAATCGAGACGACTTCTCACCAACAGTTATCTTCCGCGCACTGAGAGGGCAGTAGCGGGTGTGTCGACCGAACACGTCTGGGGGAGGGCCAATCCGCAGTCGAACAGCATCGGCAATCTGATGCTGCACCTGAACGGAAACGTCCGACAGTGGATCATCAGCGGACTCGGCGGACAAAAGGACGTGCGGACGCGACAGCGCGAATTCGAGGCGCGGACCGGCGCGGAGGTATCTGAACTTCTCCGCGAGCTTCGGGCGACAGTGGAAGGAGCCGATCGCGTTCTCGCGAACATCAATCCGTCAGCCCTGCTCGAGGGTCGACGGATTCAGAGCTATGACGTCACCGTGATGCAGGCCATCTACGCAGTGGTTGAACACTTCTCGATGCACACGGGGCAGATCATCCTGCTCGCGAAGACCGTCAAGGGCGATCTTGGCTTCTACGATCTGTCAGACGGCGAGCCGCGCCCGACGTGGAAGGGCGGAAGGGCCGGCCATTAGTCTTTCGAGGTAAGAATCACGCCACCAGGGCTGGCGACGCAATGACTGGGACGGACTGAGGGGATTCCCATCCGTCCCGTGCTGGCGAACGCGGTTCACGTCCGTAGCACTGAGCGCCATCCTACGCTGTTCACATTGTCCGAACTAATGAGGTTCAGCCTGGTAGCTGGACAGCGCGCGCCCGCATACGATCGTGCGCTCTGCCGAGCAGCACGAGTAACGCTGCCTTGGCGATGACAAGGACGAGAAAGAACGCGACGAGTGCTGGTGGCGCCGCGCTTTGGAGGCGCTCCAGCACTCGGATCGCGCGCATAGCGAGCGGCAAGGAAACGACCCAGATGATCGCCACCCGGATGCCCCAGGTGACGAGTGCCGGTCGCGAGAGAAATCGACGATGAAGGGAGTCCACGGCTGCGAACGCGTGAAGTGCAACGACTGTGCTTCACGCCGTTGCATGCGGGTGCACGTGGCCGCGCACCGGTTAGTTCAGACGTCTCCGCGGACGCAGCTATTGGTCAGGCGCGCGGCGATCGTGACGCCGGAGCGCGGCGAGTGCGGGTGTCAGCGACACACTAACGAGTCGCTGACCTGATCACGCTTCTGCGACCACCTCTCGGACGTCCGCCGAAATCATGGTCACACCCGGCGGAGGCGGGGAGTTGCGCACCATCGCCGACGCTGCTTCAGCGTCTTGCTTCGTCTTAAAGACGACGATCGATGTGCCCTGCGCCAAGTCTTCTCGAATGGTCCAGAAAGCCTTGACCAAGCCTGGCGCTTGCTTCACACGGGGTACTACCTGGTCATTCAACGCTTTTCGCGATTCTTCGAATTGCCCCGGCGCGATGCTGACATTCGTGACAAGAGCGTACATGCCCCCTCCTCTGCTGTAGGTGGACGGCCAGTATCGACCATCTCATCGCCTCCGACCATGGCCGCGGAGTGCCTGGCAACATCACCAACGCCGGAGCGAGTTCAATGCGGCTTCGTTCCCGGCGAGCTTGCGGACCAGCGATGGTCGCACGCCTGGCACTGCATCACCAGCGTGTTCTTATTGAGGATGTTCACGATCAGGCCGACTGGCTTCTTGCAAATCGGACAGATCACCCCGGTCTTATGAATGGTGGTCATCTGTGAAGGGAGTTCTGGGGCCCTCCGGCTCTCGCGTGACCCAGATATGGCGACACCGAGGACAACGCCAACACTGATGCCGGGCGGCATTCCAGCGGAATGTGCCGACGCGGACGGTATCGTCGCTCTCACATTTCAGACAGCGGTCGCGGACTGGCCGTTGCGTTTCGGTTTGGTCGAACTTCGGCAGCTCCGACACGAAGAAGTTGCGAGTATATCGACGCCCCCGATCAGGTTCTGCACGGAGAATGCAATACGGTGGATTCCGTAGGCGACATCCTTACAAGGGTTCTACTCCATTACCCGCCACGATGCCGTAAGCCCAATTGGTACTCTGGACGGTCATGAGGACAAATCGCGGGGACAAAACGGACGCGAGTGCAAAGCACGCGTAAACTACTGATTCCACTACACGCCGGGGTGGCGAAACTGGCAGACGCACAGGACTTAAAATCCTGGGTCCCGAAAGGGGCGTGCGGGTTCGATTCCCGCCCCCGGCAATCATGTGCGGAATATTCGCCGCACTGAGCCGCACGAGCTCAGGCCATCACGAAATATCGGGATCGGCGCTCGTTGCTTCGCTGCGCCGCAGGCTTCGCCGCACGCTCAAGAACAGTCCCACTCAAATTCTTCCGGCAGCCGCTTTGCGTCGGATGACGTCGCGTGAGGATCATGAATCAACATGGAGACGTAAGCGCCGACGACAGCCGCCCGCAACGGTCGGCGAACGCGAGCGGCATGCATCAGCTCCTGCTTGCGCTCGCCGCGACCGCGGCCGTTACGATCACCGTGGCGGGACAATCGGTAATGACGGTCCCTGAGGGGACGCCAGTAAGGGTGAGGCTCCTGCAGTTTATTTCGTCGGAGACGTCACAACCCCGCGACGCGGTGCGGCTCGAGATCTCCGAAGATGTCGTCGTCAAAAACCTCATCGTGATCGCGCGGCACACACCGGTCGTAGGCTCGATTACAACAGCAAAAGCCTATCGCTCGTCGTCACCGGACTGGCCGTGGTGGACCCGTTCTTCTCCAGGGAAGCTCGTGTTCACGATCACACAAACGCGATCTGTCGATGGAACGGTCATTCGCCTCTTGGGCCCAATCGTGGGCGGCAATCAGCCGAAGAAGGATCCAAGTCTTCGCTGGCACCACGAAGGAGAGGTGTTTGATGCGATTGTCGTGGCCAGCCCCAACGGCAATTCATATTGAGGTCACGCATCGAGCGAGACCGCTGAAGACCCAAAATTCGACGGGGTACACGGTGCGATGTCCATGTCAAAAGGACGCGTTCGGGCGCGCGCTGCGGCCGGCCCGTTCGCCAGCCGATACACGGGCGGATGGAGTGTCCGAAGTGCGGCCTGGTGCAGGACGGCATTCACGCCGAGTGCCCGCGATGCGGCATCGTCTTCGCGAAGGTGCGGCGCGGCCGGGAAGACGCCGCTCTTGCGCTGATCGATCACAGCCCATCGAGCGTACAAGCGGACGTCGAACGAACGCGCGCTGGGCGGCAGGCCCTTCGGAGGGAGCTGCGCGCGCGCGCTGGCGCTGCCGTGCGCGCTTTTGGGCGCGTGGGCCGCGGTGAAGACGTCGCCCGGCCTCGTGCGGATCTTCACCATGTGGGTGCATGAGAGCGGACACGCCGTCGCGGCGTGGCTGTGCGGTTACACGGCGTGGCCTGGGCCCTCGGTCACGCCGATTGGCAGCGAGCGCAGCTTCGCCATGACGGCGGCGATGGCGGATGCTTCGTCCTCGGCAGTGTGCTCATGCTGACGATGTACGCGCGGACGGATCACCCGTTTCGGACCGAACGCCTTCGCTGGGCGCTGCTGATCTTTGGCGCACTGGCGTTCATGGACGTCTACCGTGTGTGGTCGGGACCGTTCGAGCACCTGCCGTTTGGAGAGGACGAGCACGGCCTGAGCGATCCGGCGGTGCTGACGGAAGAGTTCGGCTGGAGCGTGCTGCTGCTGGTGGACCGGTACCTCAAACTCGCGCGCGCCTGCTTCGTGGTGCTCGTGGCCGCCTATGCAGCGGGAATGGCGCAATCGTCAATTCGCGAACTGCCAAGCGCAGATTGAGGGCTTCAGACCCTCACTCCTGCTTCACCTGCGGATCTTCGGGTGCGGGCTGACCCGATGCAGGGATCGTTTTCAGGAACTCGTAGATCGCCCCGACATCCTCAGGCGTCATCCGCGCGAACGCCTCCCACGGCATCGGCGACCCGTCATAGTGCCGACCGCCGCGCTTGAAACGCGCGATGAAGGTATCGCGGTCGGGAAATTTCGAAAACGCGCTGCCCTTGAGCGGCGTGATGTTGGGTGGCATGAACCACATCGCCGTGTCCACGCCCTTGAGGGGGATGGGCTCCATCGGCGCGATGGCCCCAGAGTATTCCGGGCCCGCCGGAGCCCCGGTCGCCGGGCTGAGCGGTGAATGGCAACCGCCGCAGTCGGCCACCGACCGGGCCAGGTATTCACCGCGTGTCGCGGTCGGTTCCTGCGGCGGCGAATCCTTTGGCGGGTGCCCATCGAGCTTCGGGCGCGCGGCCGCGACGAACGTCCTCATCACCTTGCCGAACGTCGTCCACTGGTTCTGCGGAACCTCATGGCGTACCGGGGGTAGCGAACGCAGGAATGAGAGCACGGCGACGACGTCGCCGTCGCTCATCTCGCTGAATGGCATCATCAGCGGAATCGACGCCTGCCCATCGGCGCGCACGCCGTGACGAAGCATTCGCGCGACCTGCGGATCGGTATAGCGCCCGATGCCGGTGTCGTGATCCGGCGTGAGATTCTTCGGATAAAGCGTCCCCAGCGGACCAATCCCTATCGGGTACCCGCCAGACAGTGTCGGCGGCGTCCCGTCGTCGACGAAGCGCTGGAACTGCTCGACGCTGCCCGAATGGCAAACGACGCAGTGTGCCGGGCCGTAGACAATGTACTCGCCGCGCGCAATGACGGCGGGATCGGTGGACGCGTGGAGGTCGGGTTCCGGCACGTCCCAGGTCCGGTCCCAGTAGATCGCCACATAGACGCTCAGCCCCACGGCCAGCACCACGATCACAACGGCGGTCCACTTCAACGCACGCAGGATTCGACGCATTTGCCCTCAGGCGACATTGCCAAGCCAGCCGACATCATTGATGAGCTTGGATTCTCGTCTGCGGAGCGCTCGGGATCAAGTTCTCCTTCGAGAACGAGTGGAGGCGCTGCGTTGGAATGTGTGTAGGTGACTATCCGTACGCTTCGGATGTCTCGTGACTGCGATCAGGTGGCCATTCGTGACGACAGTTCGGACACTTCCAGATCTGCGATAACCGTTCGGCTCTGACTGTGAGCTGGCGCGTGATCCACGCGACGGCCAGGCAGTGCGGGCATCGCTGCCAGCCGCTGGTGATTGGGGCTGTGGCGTTCATCACAGAGCATTTCACGCGATTCATGTGCCGTTCGCGTTACGAAGCAATCACCAAGGTGTGTCGCCCGTCTCGGAGTGAAGTCGCCTTGATCGATGAACTTAGTTCGCTGCGGCATTGCCGAGCACAGAATGTTTTTCGTGCACTAGTAGGTGGTCGGGACACCTTCTTCGCGTTTCATCTGCACGTCGTTCGTCAGAACCGCACGCCCGCGCCGGCCACGAAGCGCAATTCGTTACTCCAGAACGCCATGCTGTGTACCTCGCCGCTTGCGTCGATTGCGGCCGGATAGTTCGTCAGCCGATCGCCAAGCTCGATTCGCACCACCGCGTGCGGATTCGGAAATACTTCGATGCCGCCAGCGACCACTCCTGCGATCACAGTCTCGCCCTTCGCCAGCGCGCAAGGGAGAGTCGGTGGGTTGATCGCGGGACATGCGAGCGGACTCGGCGCGCTCTGAAAGGTCACGAATCCGGTGCGGAAGGTTCCAAATGGCCGGATGTGACCGAGGATCGGCCCAACGGTGATCCCGATTAATCCCTCCACACGCCCGCGACTGAATGGCGCGCCTCCGTTGGCGGTCAGGTTCTTCGGGTAAAAGTTCACCTCCCCCTCGACATCGAGAGGATCCAACCTGTGCCACGCGAACAGTCCGCCGACGCCGCGATCGGTCCCCGCGAATTCGTTTGACCTGACGCCGGCAAACTGGCCGAGCAGCTCGAACCGATGGTCACGGTCGCCTGTCTGCGCCTCCGTCGTTCGGGGTAGCACGACGAAGAGGACAACTGTCAATGCGATCGTGATATGTCTCATGGCACACGGCCTGTTGGGCGTGCCGAGATAGTGCGAACTGGCGGCCATCGCGTTTCTCAGTCCGACGACGGAACCTCGCTTCGTCATCACAGCGGATGGTGACCGGCTCTCGAGAGGCTGTTGTATCGCGTGCGCTGATTCGGACTTAAGATCCTGGCTCCCGAAAGGGGCGTGAGGGGCGGGTGTCATCCATGATTGCGCGACGCACCTTCATCAAAAACGCCTCGATGGTCGCGCTGGCGGCATCGACGCCACGGTTGTACGTCGGGGAGAGCTTTGCCCAGCAGGTCCCGAATTCCTTCGGGACCGAGCTCGCGAAGCTCAAGGCGCCGCCGGGCGCATGCGATTGCCACCATCACATTTATGACGCGGTGCGTTTTCCGGCCCCGTCCAATGGAGGTCGGCTCATCCCGGACGCGCGGCTCGAGGAATTCCGGCTGCTGCAGCGACGCCTCGGTACCACGCGCAACATCGTCGTAACGCCGTCGGCCTACGTCACCGACAATCGCGTCACGCTCGATGCGATCGCGAAGCTCGGCGCGAATGCACGCGGCGTCGCCGTCATCAATCCGAGCGTCACCGATGCCGAACTGAAAACCCTGGCCGGACGCGGCATTTGCGGCATCCGCTTCTCGATTACCGATACGTCAACAGCGGCGACGTCGGTCGACATGATCGAACCGCTGTCGAAGCGCGTCAACAACCTTGGCTGGCACGTGCAGATCAACATGGGCGCGGATCAGATCGTCGCGAACGAAGCACTGTGGAACCGCTTGCCCACCTCTATCGTGTTCGACCACATGGGACACGTGCCGCAGCCTGCGGGACTGAGCCATCCGGTCTACGGCGTCATCCGCAGGCTGGTCGACAAGGGGCGCACGTGGGTCAAGCTGTCCGTGACTTACGACAACACGGTGGCCGGCCCGCCTGGCTATGCCGACATCACCAAGGTTGCGCAGGCGTACGTCAAAGCCGCACCCGAGCGGATGGTGTGGGGGAGCAACTGGCCCCACCCGAATGAGACGAACAAGCCGGACGATGCGCTGCTGTTCGACCTGATGTTGCGGTGGGCGCCGGAGGAACGGACGCGCAATCGCATCCTCGTGCAGAACCCGGCGGAGCTCTACGGCTTTGACACCATAAGGAGGGTGTGACCGTGCAACCCACCATGGCCGTCGTAGCTCCCGTCCTACTCGGAATAGCTGCCTTTGTGGTGGTTCGGCACCTTCTCGTGCGGCTGCTGTGGGGACCAATCACGCAACCCGACCACAATCAGGAGAAGTGTCGGGCCGGCGGCAATCGCGTGTCGAGCGACGGACATTCGCCCTCCGGGATTGTCCGAGTCATCCGGTTGACCGATGACGGCGAGTTCGCGGACCGGTGCGAGCTGACCGACGTCCTCTACGAGATTCGAAATCCGAAGAAGAGCGAGCTGGTCGTCTGGTACATCCACGGCTGGAAGCACAACGCGGGCGACCGCGATGCTGACCTTCGAGCATTCCGGCTGCTTGTCGACGCGTTGGAGAACCAGCAGCGGGAGCTCGGCGAGAACAGACGCCACGTTGTCGGCATCTACATCGGGTGGGACGGCGCGGTTGGCCCGTGGTTTCTGCGGTCGCTGACGTTTTGGAACCGAAAGCGGGCGGCTGATCGGATCAGTCAATCAGCTGTCCTGACGAGAATATTTGCGTCGACGAAATTCGCGCGGATGGAAGCGGGAAACGACATCACATCGCGAGACCTGACGATCATGATCGGGCACAGTTTTGGGGCGCGGATTCTGTATAACGCAACGTGTCAGGTGCTCCTCGACGAGGTACAGCGCCGACATCCAGGCCGCAGGAAAGCGTCGTATGCGGAGATCAAGGGGCAAGTGGATTTGATCATGCTTCTCAATCCCGCCTTTGAGGCTTCAATGTTCAGCGCGATGCACGCCATTCGACGGACGCAATGGTCGGAGGCCATCGGTCTTGAACAGAAGCCTCTTCTGCTTGCGATCTCGACGAATAACGACCGGGCGACAGGGTGGGCGTTCCCGGTGGGGCAGTACTTGGAATTTGCTACAAGGAAGCGGCAGTGCGTGACGCTCGGCAACTACGACGATTACGTCACGCACACCCTCAACGCTGTGTCGGAGCCCGACAGCGCATCGCCGGACGGGTTCTGGTTCGACAGGTTCACAGCCTCCGGCCTGCAATTGAAGCAGAAGGAAGACTGCAAACAACCCGGCAATCCGTTCATCGTCGCTCGTACCACACCAGACATCATCGATGGGCACAGCAAGATCTGGACGGAGCCGCTCAGGAACTGGGTAATCTGCTTCTTGCGCCGGCTACAGGATCCGGCAGTCGTATCCGCTATTCCCAGCGGCCGATCGTCTTTCCTGTCTCCTTGAACTTCGCGCCGATGAACTGGCCGGCCGCGGTGCCGTCCTTCATCGGGTTGACGCGGACGGTGACCGGATCGCCGAACTTGAAGGTGTTCGATCGCCAGCCATTGCGCGACAACGTGTTCGGACTTCCGCCTTCGACACTCCACTCGGTCTTCTGGCCCTGGTTGTCGACGACTACCTGAATCCAGATGTGTGGATTGGTCCACTGCATTTCCTTGATCGTGCCGTTCAGCTCCACGACCTTCTCGTCGTCGAACATCGCCGCGGAATGGTGAGCGGCGAGCGGTGCGGTCAGGGCGGCGCACAGTGCGGCGGCCGCTATCACTCTGGTGAATGTCATCGGACTCTCCTCCGCCTCACTCGGTGTTCTTGTCGAGCGGCTTGCCATTGGGACCGATCGTCAGTGTCTTGCCCGAACCGCTGATTGGATTGCGATTGTTCTCGGCGCAACCGTAATCCCACGCCCAGGTACCGGCCGGCATCTTGCGGTACTGCTTTGTCACTTTCCACGGCGCCTTGAGCGCTTTGGCGTCTTCAATCACCATCACCGCCTCGAGCATCATGTCGCTGGCTTTGCGCAACCGCGTCGTGACCCGAGCCGCGTCGCTCAGGACGAGACCGGTGCGATCGATGATGACATCGTTATCGCGTGATTCCTTGAGGCCACGCGTTTCAAAGACGAGCGTGTCACCCTCCCAATGCCCGACGGAGGCTCCGGTGTAGGTGCCCCACAGCTCCTCGGCCGGCGGATGCTTCCGGCCGTCCGTGTAGATTCGCGCGATGCCGGGGCCGTTCTCCGCGAGGACATAGGTCGCTGCTGCCGTCACCGCAAACTCGTAGACGTCGGGTACGTTCATGATGCGCGGGAAACCGTGCGGGACACCGCAGACGGAGATCGGGTCGGGGAACGTTCCCGCCTTAATCCGCTCGATGTTCTTGCGATAGATCGCCTCGTATTCATCGGTCAACGGCGGGAATTCGCGGACGCCCGGATCGCCGGCACGGCCGTTCTGCGGCTGCACGCTGGCACGATCGAACACGGTCGGTCCGACCATCTGCCACACGCCGCTCCAGTCAGGGAGCTCACCGGAGGCAGGTTTATTCGCTTGTCCCGCGGCCACGCCAATCGCAATCGCGCACGCGGCCGCCGCAAGAAGTGCTGTCCTCATAGTTCACAAACCTCTGCATCGGGGAGGATAACACTGCTGCTGGCGGCAGCGGTGCGCCGCAGGTCGGCGGTTCGCCGTTATCGCGTGCGCCGTCGCCGCCGCACACGGCGAGGCCGATCCTGGGCTTCAGAAGGCGGTGGATTTTCGGATTTCTCGGAACCGTCTTGGATCGGCAGCACGAGGGCCGGCGTGCTTTCATCGACCGGTACGGCGAGACGTTCAGCCAGCAAATAGTTCGCGAGCGTGGTGCCGACATCGTAGGTGAGGCCGGTGACGAACCGGCTCAACTGTATGCCATCAATACTTCCGGACAGGCGTTGTGTAATACGAACGCGCATTCTGGCCCTTTAAAAGGCGGTAAGCGCGCCTCAGCGCAAATCTCAGGCCCAAAATAGGTGTCTCGCGTCAGTATCGCCCTATGGACGCACTATTTCGTGGCGCGTGCCGGGTTCGCGGGTATGCGACGGCAGCTTACTTCGTGACTGCCGATGACGAGGACTCGTGTTCGCTCGCCAGCCTCGACTGGTCACATCGTAGGTCCATCGAGCGCACTTTCCCCCGGAACTCTTCAGGAAGCATGGGATACGGGCGATCGAGCAGCAGGTTCATCGACTTCCCGCTCTGATTGGGACCGGTCCAGATCGTGGCCGTGGCGGCGGGCCCGACTTCGATACTGCGAATCCGGCCGTTCCAATCAGCCCCGTTCGGCAGGCGTGACAAGCTGCTGTACCGCATCGGCCCGTTGATGAAATCGGCGACGCCTCGCAGCCGGTCGCCGTCAAACACCTGGATGTAGCAGCCGCTCGGGTTGGGCGCGGTCATGCCGCGGACCAGGGAAGATGACGTGGTCGCGCATCCGATCAGCGCGATTGCGGGGAGCACAGCCATCCATCGGGCCATCGCGTGGGAGCCTTTCGTCTCCGAGTACTTCTAACTCATTTCTCGGACAAACTGGCCCGGACTTCACTCGCCCGCCGCACCGCTTCGGCCTTGACCGGTCAGGGAGCCGTGGTCGTGGTTGGGGGAGCCGTGGTCGTGGTTGGCGGAGCCGTGGTCGTGGTTGGCGGAGCCGCAGTGTACGGAGTCGCGGTTGAAGAGGTGAGCTCGACGCCGTCAGCCGTTCGGACGGAGGTGGCGAGAATGGCGGCGCGGACTCGGAGCCGTTCGATCTCACGGCGCGTGAGTGCCTGTGGCCAAGGTACGTCCTGGGCCGCCTGAATACCAAGGAGGGTACGCGCGATGCCGATGACGTTTACCGGCGCGATCGCGACCGGTGGCCGCGGAATCGAAAGCGAGCGGTTCCGTTCGAGCAGCACCAGGACGCGGTCGCGGTCCCGCCATGTGGGATCGAACAATGAATCCGACTCGATAACCACCGCGTGCGAATCGATGACCCAGAGGACTCGGGCGCGCTGGACGCTGACAGGAGAGCCCGCGAGCTCGCTGACGACTTGTGCGAGCGCGGAAGGGCGGACCGAAATCGGAGGTGTTCCCGGCGCAAACCGGTGCTCGGTTTGCGCACGCGCGCCAGCGGCGGCGGTCACGAGGCAAACAGTCACGGCAAGGATGAAGGTATGAAGATGGCGGCCCATGTCAACGTCCGAAGTGAAGGACGAGCCCCGCGCTCGCCCGCAGGTTGTGCACGAGACCACCGTTGGCACGTACAACGTCATCGGTCACCGCGTTCAGCTCGGCGACTTGAATATTGAGTGGCGACCTATGCATGGTGTCGGACAGCTCCAGCCGTAGTCCGACACCGGCGGCGCCGAGCGGCACGCGCAGATCGGTGCCGACGCCGAAATTCATCGCGAACTTCGTTTCGAGTCCGAGTTCGTCGATGGCGATGAGGAGCGTCTGGCCGCCAAAGCCCGTGAAATTCTTGTTGACCGTGATGTCGGCGTTCGCCGGCGGACGTTGCTCGATGAACATCTGCAGCGGCGGGCTGATGTTCTGCTTGATGTCGTAGGTGACGGCGCCAAATCCAAAGAAGACATAGGGCCACACCCAGGGGTTCCGGTGATACTCACGCAGGCCGAATGCGCCGCCGACGTCGGCTGAGTACGCATCCATGGACACCGATCCGCGGGTCGGTCCGTCCAGGGTGGGAATCGCAACACAGCGCCCGGCGATCGCAAGGCACTTGCGGGAAAACCCGGCATGAGTACGGAAGCCATAGCGTCCTTCCCAGTACACGACGGTTGCGTCGAAGACGGGACCCGGCAGGAACACGAGGTCGCGTCCGAGCACCTGTTCCAGGGCACCAGTCGCAGGAGAAACCGACCCCAGGAGGATCAGGTTGCTCCAGTCGGTGGACAGGCGGAGGCCCGCGGTGCCGCTCACATCGAGGTGGGGCGGATCGCGCGGCGGGTCGAACGGATCCCACTGAGCCGCAGCGCTCCCAGGAAGGCAACTCAGAACAACGGACAGCAACAGAAAACGAAGACGATCGTGGCGTTGCACGTTCGACTCCTTGAATAAATTTACCGGGCGCACGGGCAGCAAAAGACGCGCCGGTCTAAACCTTCCTTGGCGCAATGCCGCGGCGTCGTCGCCAGACGTTCGGCGCTGGGCTAGCGCGTCGCGTTTCCTGACGGCTGCGTTAGAGGACGCGACGTTCTGACAGGGGGCAGGGAGGCGAGATATGCGGTAATCGACACCATGTCCGGCTCGGTCAGATTTGCCACGACCACCCGCATCAAAGCCGCGGATCGGCCGTTCCGCGTCTCGCGTTGAAAGTCATACAGTTGCCGGGCGAGGTAACTCGCCGACCGTCCGGCCAGCGGAGGCGCGTCGTCCATCCCCATGAGATCCGGACCATGGCATCCGGAACACGCGGTGGTTCTGGGCACGATTTCGCTTCCCACGCGCATCACCCCGCCCGTCGTGACGATCTCACGGCCCTTTGCCACACTCCCCGGAGGCACATACGTGGTCCATCCGATGCGTGGGTTTCCCGGTTCGCCATCGAAGATATTCCGATCGGCGTTGGAGACTTCGATGACGCGGCCACCGATTGGCTCGGTGAGCGCAGTCGATCGTTCGACCGGAACGAAACCGTTGCCGGCGAGGCGCGTCTTCGGCACGAACTCGATCGCGTGAACCGCTGATGCCGCAGCGGTGATGAAGGCGAGACCCAGGACAAGTGCACCGGTGAGGCGAACCATGGGGGACTCCGAGAGGTAGTTAGTGATTAATGCTCAGTGCGCAATGCTCAATATGTGGGCGGATACTACCGCCGGCCGGTAGCGTCCGCAACGAAAACTTGCCGCCGAAATCCGCTAGAATGCGGCCCAAATCGCAACGACAGTTGTCTCGCCGACGCTTCGGCGGAGGCGGATCGAGGTGCAGCCATGAGACGCGCGTCATACGCAATCGTGCTCGCAAGCGTTCTGTTCATCGCATCGATTGCTGTGTCGGCACAGGGCCAGGGTGGCGCCGCACAGCAGCCAAACGGCTTCACGAACCTGCAGGTCTGGCCGGCCGATACGCCGCGCGCGGTCATTCTGAACTTCATGAATGCCTTCGACCGTTCGCTCGGCATCGAGTGCAACTACTGTCACGTTCAGCGCGACGGCAAGTTTGACTTCGCCTCCGACGAGAAGCGCGAGAAGCGCGTCGCGCGGAAGATGATTCTGCTGCGCGATTCGATCAACGTGCAGTTGTCCGCCATTGTCGACAAACCCGTGACCGCCGGCCCGACCTCCGTTGAGGCGCGACCTGGCGCGCCGACGCGGGTGCTCTGCGCGTCGTGCCACCACGGGTTGCCGATCCCGGCGCCGCTCGGCGAGGTCATCAGCGAGGCCGAGAAAACGGGCGGCGTGAACGCCGGTCTCGCGAAGTTCAAGGAGCTCCGCGGGAAGTTCTACGGCGGCCAGCAGTACGACTTCACGGACTATGCCCTCGTCGGCATCGCCACCACGGCGCTCAATCAGAAGCGCCCGGACGATGCGATGAAGTATCTGCAGGCGAACCTCGAATACTTCCCGAAGTCGTCGCAGACGTATCAGGCGATCGCGCAGGTCAAGAACACGAAGGGCGACAAGGCGGGCGCGGTCAAGGATCTCGAAACCGCCGTGCAGCTCGATCCGCAGAACAATCAGGCGAAGAATCAGCTTCAGCAGCTTCGTGGCGGGAGTCAGTAGGGTTAAGCTGCAAAGGTCCCTAGGATCATCGGTGGGGTCCGCCGTCAGGCGGACCTTACTGATAGAGGCAGTATGAAATTCAATCGATATCCTGCGGTTGCGGTCGTCATCGCATTCGCGATCTCGACGTCGCTGCTCGCTCAAGAAGCGGTTGATCTCGACGCCGTACACCGCATCCGCACCGAGGCGCTCCAGAACTCACAGGTGATGGAGCATCTGTTCTACCTCACCGATGTGAGCGGATCGCGTCTGACCAACTCGCCGGGCTTTTTCACCGCTGCTGATTGGGTCGTGAAGCGGCTCGGCGAATGGGGCATCAGCGCGCGTCAGGAGAAGTGGGGACCGTTCGGCCGTGGGTGGACGTATACCCGTTTTTCCGCGCACATGCTCGAGCCGCAGTCGACGCCGCTCATTGGCGCGCCGCTCGCGTACACGCCTGGGACCAACGGTCCGGTCACCGGTGAGGCCGTCATCGTTGCCATCGCCAACGAGAATGACTTCGCGAAGTACAAGGGAATGCTCAAAGGCAAGATCGTTCTCCTGGGCGCGGGTCGAGACCTGCAAATGAGCGTGCAGCCGCTCGCGACGCGACGATCCGACACGGATCTTGCGACGCTGGCACAGGCGCCGGATGCCGGCGGCGGGCGAGGGCAGGCACCGCCCGGAGCGGCCGCGATTGGCGGCGGGCGACAAGGCGGGCCCGGCGGCGGCCAGCAGTTCGTGCGGGCTTTGAACAAATTTCTCGTCGACGAAGGGGTTGCGGTCGCGGTGCGCGTTGGCGCCGGACGCAGCGAAGGCGGTACCGTGTTCGCGCAGGGCGGCGGCACACGCGACGTGAAGGATCCGGTCCCTCCGCCGATGGTGACGCTCACACCCGAGCACTACAACCGGATTGCCCGCCTCCTCGATCACAAGATTCCCGTGAAACTGGAATTCGATATTCAGGCACGGTTTCTCGACGATCGCACTGACTCGGTGAATGTGATCGGCGAGATTCCCGGCGGCCGCAAGCGCGACGAGGTCGTCATGATCGGCGCGCATCTGGACAGCTGGCACAGCGGCACCGGCGCAACGGACAACGCGGCGGGAAGTGCCGTGATGATCGAAGTGATGCGGATCCTCAAGACGCTCAACCTGCGTCTCGACCGGACGGTGCGCCTCGCGCTCTGGAGCGGCGAGGAACAGGGCATTCTCGGCTCGCGCGCGTACGTCGCCGATCACTTCGCCGCGCGCGAGGACATGAAGCTGAAAGCGGAACATGCGCGGCTGTCCGGCTATTTCAACGTCGACAACGGGTCAGGGAAAATCCGCGGAATCTACCTGCAGGGCAACGACGCCATGCGGCCCATCTTTCAGGCCTGGTTGACGCCGTTCGAAGATCTGGGCGCGACGACGATCTCGATTCGAAACACGGGCGGGACCGACCATCTGTCGTTCGATGCGGTCGGGCTTCCAGGGTTCCAGTTCATTCAAGACCCGCTCGAGTACGACTCGCGCACGCATCACTCGAACATGGACGTCTACGATCGCGTCCAGCGTGCCGACATGATGCAGATGGCGGCCATCGTCGCGTCGTTTGTCTACAACACCGCGAATCGCGAGGCGCTGTTGCCTCGCAAGCCGCTGCCGAAACCGCAGCCCGCACCGGCGCAGCCACAGCAGCCGGCGAATCCACCAGCGGCGACCCTGTCTACTGGCGCCGCGGCCGCACGGTAAGGCGGGGCAGGGCGGGTAGGTCGCGTAGGGGCCGGCTAAAGCCGGCCCCTACTACGGCCCTCAGCTATTTCTGAGTGACCCGAATCGCGACGCGTCGATTCTTCGCGCGACCCTCAGCCGTGTTGTTGTCCGCGACTGGATGCTGGTCGCCGTACCCTTCCGCTTCAACTCGACTGGGATCGACGCCGAGACCCTCGAGGGCGTTGCAGACCGCCTCCGCCCGGGCCTGCGAAAGCTGTTTGTTGGCTTCCAGATTTCCTGAGTTGTCGGTGTAGCCTCCGATCTTCACACGGGTGGCCGGGTATGCCTTGAGGATCGTGGCGATGTTCCTCAGTTGATCGCGCGACTCCGGTCGGATGACGGCCGAATCATTTTCGAAGTTCAGACGATCGAACTCGAACCACCTGTCCTTCGTGACCGGCTCGCCTCCCTGGATGAACGAAAGCAGCTTGACCTCGGTTCCGTTCGCCGGGAATCGTAGGGTGACGCCGCCAGGCAGCTCGCGCGGCGGTTCGCGATTCATAGTCCCACTGGTCCCCACCGCGTTCGGCTCCGGCATGTTCAACGCGACGTTACGCTCGCGTGGATGCGTAAGGAAAGCGACGAGCGCCCAGGCGCCCAGGACCGCCAATAGAGCGGGCAGCACCACCGCCCATGCTGCCGATTTCTCCCTGTATTGGCTTACTGCGCGATGGAGAGGCTCCGCTTCGACGTGGTCTCTCTCCTGCGCAGCCAATGTCGGAAGGAACTTCGACATTGCCGCCGGCAGCGCCGACGCAGCCGATTCCCGTTCGGCCATCAGACGACTGGCGAGAGCCGAGGCATCGAGCTTTTCGGTGCGGATCATCCTGCCGAGGTACGCCATGACCAGCGACGTCGCGATTGACAGCAGGGATTTCGCGGTTGTCCCCGTTACCCCAGCGTGCGTTGCCAGCGCGTCGATGACGCTCGACTCTCGATTCCCGAACAAGAGCGATTGGATGAAATTCGACGACGCTGTTCGATCGGCACCTGTGGTGACGCGAGTGATGAGATGCTCGCTGCTATCGAGCACCGATGTGTCGTTGGTTGGCTCGATCGCCATCCCATAAATCTGGCCGACGGACTCCGGATCGCTGGCGCGTGCCGCGAGACCTCCGACCATCGTGATGATGGCGGCGCGCAATCCCTTCTCGATATTCGAGACGGGTTCGCCAGTCGTGGCGCTCAACTTGGTGGTCAATGTCGGGCTCACGAACTGAGCGAGGGTGTCGATGATTGAGGTTGCCATGAAAACCTCCCACACGAACTGTGCCGACCGGTGCAGACGGCATCAGTACTAGCAAGGCCTCAAGGTCTGCGCCATGGATCAATGCCGCCGACTGCGGGACGTTCTCCGGCTGGGGAGGTTCTGTATCTAGCGAGGCACCGTGATCGGCCTCAACGCGCAGCTGATGCGAGCCAGGAGGACGCGGCGGGTGCCTGCCGTTCCCTCACCGCAACGCAGCTGTCGATGCGTTCGAACGCCTGGCGCAGCGTCCGCTCCGCCGCAGGGACCGGATGCGCCTTGAAGAACTGCTCGACCTCAGCGCGTTTTTCACGCGAGCAGAATGCGCCAACCGCGCCGGCAATTCGCGGAATGCCCTGGAAGATACCGAGCGTTCGCGTGAGGGTGTCCCAGTTCTCCTTGACGAACGCCCAGGCCGCGTCTTGCGAAGAGGTGCGGCTGATGAGCCCACCAATCAGCGAGGCGGTGTCCTGCGTTCGAACGTCGGTTGATATGGCGAACCGAAGCGTCCGCTGGACGAGTGCCGGGTCTCGGAACGACGGCAGCGCATTGAAGAAGCGGTAGTACTGCTCCGGTTGACCCGTCAGCTTGGGGAGCTGCGCCATGTAGAGGTCGTACAGCATCGCATCGCCGCCGTACGCGGCCACGGCGAGCGCTGTCGAGGCGAGCGTCGGCGGCACCGACATCGGATCGGCGATGTATTTCATTGCGAGATCGCGCGTCGCACGTTGTACGTCCGGTGAGTTACCGGTGACGCCGACAAGGGCCAGCAACGTTGCACGGCGGCTCTGACGATCGTCGGAATCCGAAGCGCTCCCGGGCAGTCCCAGCGTCATCAGTTCCGGACCGAAGCGGCGCCGCACCCATTCCTCGAACCGCGGTGCATCGGACGGCTGGACGATGGCGTCGTGGGCGGTGCCAAGGCTGCGGCCGATCTGTTCGATGACGGATGGTGTTTCATCGGAACCATGAAGCGATGCGATATCGAAGTAGACGCCCACGTCGTGACGGCCCGCGCGCGTCATCCACCATTCATCGCCGAGCAGCGTCAGCCGTTCCGTCGGCGTCAGCGAGGGGCGTGCCGTCCGCGCAATCGTAGGAGCCGTTTCAGGAGGGTACTGAGAGAAGTAGTAGCCGCGGCCGTTCGCGTTGCCGAAGACGTTCATGGCGCAGGCAGACAGCGATGCGCGCTCGTCGCGACGCTCGAGCAGATTGCACTGCTGCGCGCCTGGCGTCTTGAAGCAGACTGGAATCGCCCAGAGCGGGGAACTGCTTGGTGACGCTCCGCCCAGCGCGACGAATCTTTCCTGATGCAGTGTGGCCCTGGTCACGCTGCCCTGGCATTTCGAATCAATGGCCACGACAGGAACGCCGGCCTGTTCGATGAACGGTTTCATGATGCGGTCCACCGGTTTGCCGGTGGCGCGAGTGACCTCGTTCCAGAAGTCTTCACCGGCGGCGTTGGCAAATGAATACTTTCGCAAGTACGAGCCGACCCCTTTTCGAAACACCTCCGGGCCCACGTAGTTCTCGATCGTGCGCAGAACGGACGCGGTCTTCTCGTACGCGATTCGGTCAAAGACCTCGTTGATCTCGTCGGGCGTTTCCACTTTCGTGCGGATTGGTCGCGTCGACCGCAGCGCGTCGGTCGACATGGCGGTCTGTCGTTCCTCGACTTCGTCGAGATCGACCTGCCACTCCGGATGCCAGGCCGCCAGCGGCTTGGTGGCCATCCAGGTCGCGAACCCTTCGTTCAACCAGATGTCGTCCCACCACTTCATCGTCACGAGGTTGCCAAACCACTGGTGCGCGACCTCGTGCGACACCACAGAGGCGACGGTCTTGCGGGTGCCGAGCGATGCGCGCTCTGGATCCGCGAAGAGGTCTTCTTCGCGGAACGTGATGGCACCGACGTTCTCCATCGCGCCCGCCGCAAAGTCGGGAACGCCGATGATGTCGAGCTTTCCGAATGCGTACTTGATGCCGGTCCACTCGTTGTAGAACTTGAGCACCTGCTGCGTGGCCTCGAGCGCAAAGCCGGTGAGCGGAAGTTTGTCCGGAGTCGAGCAGACGCGTATCGGGATGTTGTCCGCCGAACCGCTCCGGCAGACGAAGTCGCCCACGAGCATTGCCACAAGATACGTGGACATCTTCGGCGTACGCGCGAAGACCAGCGTGTGCTTGCCCGCGTCGGGTCCTGCCGTGTCGGACGTCTGCGCGCCGTTGGAGATCGCGGTGTCAGCACTATCGATCATCAGCGACAGGTCGAAGGTCGCTTTGTAGGCGGGCTCGTCCCACGACGGAAATGCCCGGCGGGCATCGGTCGCTTCCATCTGCGTGACGGCATAACGCCGGCCATTCGCCTTGCTCAAATAGAAGCCGCGCAGCTTGTCGTTGAGCATGCCCGTGTACGTGATCTGAATCGACGCGCGGCCGGCAGGCACCGCCTGCGGAACGGTGAGCGTCGCCATCTCGTTCTTCTCGTTGAGCGTCACCGTGGCGGTCTGCCTGCGTCCACCGGCCTCGATGCTCACATCGCCGAAGTCGATTTCCGCGGCGTTGAGCGTGATCGTCGTCGTCGGACGTTGCAGCGTGACGTCGATCGTTTCGCGGCCACGAAATGTTGCCCGTTCCAGATCGGGGGCGAACCACAGGGTGTAATTTGTCGGCGTGACGCCGGACGGAAGTCGCTGCGCGATGGCGGAGGAAGCGGTTACCATCAGGGCGAGCACTACGAGAACGAACTGGCGCATTCGTCAAACGTACCCCAGAACAGAGAACGAACGGACTACGAATCCCCCCAAGGCCCAGACGGCAGAGATTTTGGAAGGCTGAGCTGTTAGCGACGATTTGGGCGGTTTGATACCGCTTTTTGTTGTCCGACTGCCAAACTCGTGTCTATTTTCTGGTTGTCCCGCTGACGCGGGACCGCACGAGTGGCGCTGAAACGGAAGGTCCGGCGAATCCGGACCCCACCGGGAGGTTCGATGTTGAAGAAACTTGCCTGTGCAATTGCGTTGACCTTCGGTCTCGTCGCGTGCAATGGGGAGAAAGCGCCCGAGAACAACGTGGCGGCCGATGCGTCGGGTGCCACCGGGAATGCTGCCAGCGCTCCGATTTCGGCGGCAACGTCGGCGCCCGTCGCACCGGTCGCCAGCTTCAAGGAAGTGACCATTCCATCGGGCACGACGCTGCGGCTGTCACTGCAGTCCGCCGTCGCCTCCGATTCGAGCCGCGTTGAGCAGCCCGTTCGAGCGACGCTGCGGTCGCCCGTCAGCATCAATGGCCAGGTGGTGGTGCCCGCCGGAAGCGAAGTCGGCGGTGTGGTCACCGAGGCCGAGGAATCAGGACGTGTGAAGGGGCGTGCCCGCCTCGCGATGCGTTTCACCTCGCTCCATGCCAGCGGCGAGACCTACGACATGAGGACGAGTGGGTACGCGCAGGAAGCCGCAGCGACCAAGAAGCAGGATGCCGAGAAGATTGCGATCGGCGCGGGCGCCGGCGCGGCGCTCGGGGCCATTCTCGGCGGCGGCAGCGGCGCGGCGAAGGGGGCCGCCATCGGAGGCGCCGGCGGCACGGGCGTGGTGCTGGCGACCAAGGGGAAGGAAGTGCGCCTTGGACCGGGCGCCGCGATCACGACGCGCCTGACGGCACCACTAACCGTGAGAGTGAAGACGTAGATTCGTCATTTCGGCCGAACAGTCGAGAGTTGGGG
>DASTZI010000210.1:0-11171 GCA_035764385.1 Vicinamibacterales bacterium | reverse complement strand
GGAGGTCTTTTACAAGGCGCCCAAAATAGCACTTCGGTTTGACCTGTCAACGCGAAATCGGGAAGCTTGCACAAATGCTTAGGAAAGAACAGAACGACCTTTTGACGCAAACCGGCCCGGACACGCCGTTCGGACAGATGTTCCGCTGCTACTGGATCCCGGCGCTGCTGGCTGAGGAGCTGCCTGAAAACGACTGTCCGCCCGTGCGCGTCAAGCTGCTGTCGGAGCTGCTGATCGCGTTTCGTGATACCGACGGACGGTTCGGGCTGATGGACGAGTTCTGCGCCCACCGCGGCATCTCGCTCTGGTTCGGCCGCAACGAGGAGTGCGGACTGCGCTGTCCGTACCACGGCTGGAAGTACGACGTCACCGGCCAGTGCGTCGACATGCCGAACGAGCCGGAGCATTCTGCGTTCGCGAAGAAGGTGAAGCTGAAGTCGTATCCGCTCGTCGAGCGCGGCGGCGTGCTCTGGACGTACATGGGACCGCCCGAGACGCAGCCGCCGCTGCCTGAATACGAATTCGCGACGGTGCCCGCCGCGCAGACGTACACGTCGAAGCGATGGCAGGAGTGCAACTGGCTGCAGGCGATGGAAGGCGGCATCGATTCGAGCCACGTCTCGTTCCTGCACCGCGGCGACATCAACACCGATCCGCTGTTCAAAGGCGCGCGCGGCAACCAGTACAACCTCGGCGATCTCCGGCCAGTGTTCGAAGTCGTGGAAAGCGAAGGCGGCCTGTTCATCGGCGCGCGCCGCAATGCCGAGGACGGCAATTACTACTGGCGCATCACGCAATGGGTGATGCCGTCGTACACCATCATCCCTCCGCGCGGGACGCATTCGGTCCACGGTCATTTCTGGATCCCGATTGACGACGAGAACTGCTGGGCGTGGAGCTTCGACTACCATCCGACGCGAGTGCTCACAGAGGCGGAGCTGACGGCCATGCGCGCTGGGAAGGGCATCCACGCGAAGGTCGACAGCCAGTATCGCCCGATTGCCAACAAAGACAACGACTACCTGATGGATCGCGCGGCGCAGAAAGCGGGGAAGACCTATAGCGGCATCGAAGGGTTTGCGATGCAGGATGCCTCGCTGCAGGAGAGCATGGGGCCGGTGGTCGATCGCACCAAGGAGACGCTGGTCTCGACCGATAGCGGCATCATCATGGCGCGCCAGAAACTGCTGCGTGCGATCAAGGCATTCATGGAGGAGGGTGTCGTGCCGCCGGGAGTCTCACTCGAACACCAGCGCGTCCGGTCGGCTGCCGTTGTCCTGCCGCCCGACCAGCCGTTCAAGGACGCGGCCCGCGAGGCATTGATTGCGCATCCCGGCGTGGCGCCGGCTTCCGTTTGAAATCCCAAATCCCAAATCCCAAGGCCCAAAACAAAAAAGGACACGTGCGGCTTGGGTTTTGGGTTTTGGGTTTTGGGATTTGGGATTTCCGCGATGCAGTCTGAATCCGCCCGGATGAGCTCTGCCGCGGAAGCGCGCTTCCGCATCCAGTCGCCGCCGCCGACCCATCGCGCGGTCAAGGTGATCGATCTCGACGTGGCGACTGATGCCGACGTCATGCGCCTGATGAACGAGCTTCCAGAAGCTGATCTCGTGCTGATGGTGGTCAGCGCGGGCGGGAACACGGGCGCGGTGAGCGCGATCGGGTCGGTGTGCAGCGACCTGCGCGTCATGACCCACACCGTCGTCATCCGCGACGACTCGGCGAGCGAAGCGGCCGCCTCGCACACGCTCGGCGAGGTCCGCCCCTGGTCGCTGATGGTGGTCGTCGTCAATCGACGCGACTACGTGGACGATATCCTCAGGTCCTTCCGGTAATTTTTCTGCAGGCGTCGAGGCCCACGAAGGTGCGGGTGGGCGCGGCCATCAGAAATCTGTAGCCGTCCTCGATCACGCGCTGCGCGTTGCCCGGCTCCACGTGCGGGTGCCCGCAGATGACGTGATGCTCATTGCAGATGCGGCGGATGGCCGTCATCGCTTCCACCACGGCGGGATGATCGTACTGGCGCGGGTGACCGAGGTTCTGCGACAGATCGCCTTCGCCGATCAGCACCACCCCGATTCCGGGCACCTCCTTCAGGATTCGCGGAAGGTTGTCGATCGCCTTCACGTCCTCGCACATGATGATGACGAGAATCTCGCCATCGGGCACGAGCGGCCAGACGTCAGCTTTTTTGTAATACTCCTGCGGCGTGATGCCCCAGTAGCGGGCGGCATGCACGGGCTGGTCGCCGCGAATGCCTTCAGGCTCGTACGCCGGCGATCCGCTCGCACGCGGGTAGCGACACGCCGATACGGCGTTATAGGCCTGTTCCACCGTGCTGATGTGTGGCCACACGACGCCGTAGGCGCCGATGTCGAGCACCTGTTTGGCCAACCACTGATTCATTTCACCGCCGTTCGGCGGGATGCGGATGATGGGCGTCACCGCTGGTGACACCGACCCACGCTCGACGATCTGTTTTCGATTGAGCAGGTACTGCAGGCAATCGCGCAGCGCTTTGATGTCGTACGGGTTGTGCTCCGCCTCGAAGACGACGCCATCGTACTTTGTGGTGGCGAACTCGATCGCACTCTCGATCGTGGGTGGTGAGAAGACGGTGATTGGCGTCTGGCCCTGCTCGAGAAGGGCGATCACGGTATTGAGGCGCATCGCGGGATAGTATTCCTGAGGTGCGTCCAAAAATCACAATCGCGCGCCTGCAGCAGATGAAGCGCGATGGCGAGAAGATCGCCGCCGCCGTGGTCTACGACTTCCCGATGGCGCGCATCGCCGATCGCGCCGGCGTCGACATCGTCTCTGTCGGTGATTCGGTGGGGGTCAACATCTGGGGCCACGCGTCCGAAGAGGACGTCACGCTCGACGAGATGCTGGTTGTCTGTAGGGCCGTGCATCGGGGCGCAACGCACGCGCTCGTCAGCTGCGATGTTCCGGTCAGCGTTCGCAATGTGGTTGACGCTGCGCGCGCGCTGATTCACGACGGTGGTGCGGCGATGGTGAAGGTCGACGCTGATCCCGCCGCGATTCACACGATCGTCGAGGCTGGCGTTCCCGTGTGGGCGCAAATCAGTGGGCAGGAGGCAGGAGGCAGGAGGCAGGAGGTTGCGGAACTTGTGGAGCGTGCGCACGCGCTTCAAGCGGCAGGTGCGTCGCTTCTCGACTTCCGCCATTCAGGGCCGGTCGTGGGTCCCGCGGTCGCGAAAGCCGTCTCGATTCCGGTGATCGGCGGCCTTGGCGGTGGGCCGTGGCTGGATGGCCGCGTGCGCGCGATCGCCAACGCGATAGGCTACAGCGCGTCGGCGCTCGACGATGAGGTCGATCGCTATGCGAACGTCTCGCGAGTCGCGTTGGACGCGATCGCGTCGTTCGCGGCCGACGTGCGTGCCGGGCGGCAGATAAGAGGTAAATAGGGAACGACCCGAACGACATTTATGCCCAGCGCCATCATCGACGGCATTGACACTCGCTTCGACGTGATCGGTTCCGGCCCGCCGCTGCTGATGATGTCACCCGGCGGCTTCGATGCGACCATCGAGAAGTGGCGCACGCAGGGTGTCTACACGCGGCTGAAGCTGCTCGATCACCTGCCCCGCCACTACAGCTGCATCGTCTACGACCGTCGCGAGAGCGGCGAGTCGGGCGGGCGCGTGGAGCCGATCACATGGGCACACTACGTCGCGCAGGCAAAGAGCCTGCTCGATCACCTGCGGATTGCCCGTGCGCATGTCATGGGCGCGTGCATGGGCTGCTCGCCGGCGATGGCGTTTGCTGTTGCACATCCGGACGCGACGGCCAGCCTGGTGCTCTACTGGCCGGTCGGCGGCGCGCATTACCGTGTCAACGGCCACGCCCGGGTTGCGGAGCACCTCGCGTACGTCGAGCAGTACGGACTTCCCGGGGTGGTGTCGCTGGTGACGGCGGAGGGCAAGACCTACAACCAGGATCCCCGTGGAGGGTTCTGGGCGTCCGTCATTCAGCATGATCCGGTGTTCGCCACCGAGTACATGCGCCACAAGATCGGGCCGTATACAAAGCTCGTCGCCGCAACGCGCGACACACTCTTCGATCGCGACACCTCACCGGGCGCCGAACCGGAGGAGTTGTTCAAACTCGATATTCCTGCGCTCATCGTGCCCGGTCGCGACAAGTCGCATGCGACGTCGGCGGCACGCTATCTGGAGGAATGCCTGCCGCGCGCGGAATACTGGGATATCGCCGTTGACGATCAAACCGAAGCGACGGTGCCGCGGCGCATCGTCGAATTTCTAGCGGCACGGCACACTTAGTCTTCGTATAACGGCGATGCAAATTTCCGTTGACATCAAGTCGCGTCGCGTCCGTGTAGGACAACGACCGATTTCCAAGTCGGATCTTCGTCTGTAGGATTCGCGCCAGCAATCACGAAGAGTTCACGGTCGTACAACGGAGCGATGACGATGCGGAACGCGATCGCGCGCCCTCTTGTCACAGGTGTCCTCACGTGTCTCGTCGCGCTGGTTGCCGCGTCTCCGTCTCGTGCGCAGCCGAGCGCGACGACGCTGGACGATGCCGAGAACAACAAGGGATTAAACGCCGAGCGCGGCTACTTCTCGCCCGAACCGTACGAGCACTTCGATACGATGTCGGGCAATGTCGTCCTGACCTTCACGGATCTGGCGCTGCCGGGAAATGCCGGCCGGACACTGAGCTTTCAACGGAGCTACAACAATCAGTCGTACCTATCCGGCGGATTTGCTACCGGCTATCAGGCAAATTCACGATGGCAATTCGGCTTTCCGGGCATGGTCATGCGCGTCTTCGAGCGGGCGGTCCCGGAGAACCCCAACCTCGACACATTCGCGTCGATTCTTGCGACAACACCGTCGTTCATCATGGCCGACGGCAGCTGGCGTCGGACTGTATACGTCGAAAATCCGGCGTCAGTACCCGACCTTTCGAAGGCCTGGGTCGAGTCTGAGGGTTTCTATCGGTACGACCGGGAGCACCACGTCCTGCAGATGCCCGACGGAACGGTGGCCACGTACGACTTCGATGCTAACTCGCCCAATAAGGGCCGGTTGCTGTCATTCGTCGATCAATACAGCAATCTCGTGGAACTTACATGGAGCACGACCGAAGTCGTTGTCACACAACATCTGGGAAACGGCCACGACCGAGTGATACATCTGACGCTGGACCCGGCCGGTCGCGTGACGGGTATGCAGTATCAAGGCCGCCAATGGACGTACGAGTACAACTATGAATTTGAGAGCAGCAAAGACATCACGCGGGTCGTGCTGCCAGGCGGCTTGGAGTGGGGGTTCACCTACGACAACCATGCGCGCGACCACGCGATTCTCTACGAGTGGAACAGACTCACGTCGATTACGACGCCCAACCAAGGCAGCGCTTGGTACGCATATGTTGAGACGGAAATATGCACCCCGATGGATCCGCAACCTCAGTGCGAAACGCGCAGGTATCTCGGGAGTCGGTCTGTTGAGGGGCCGCGGGGCACCACGTCGGGAAGCTGGGAGATCACGCTCTATTCAGACGGTGGAACTTACGGGCAACACTACTCCCTTATAACCACGATCATCACGCCGTCGCTGACGCGCGTCGAGTACCGACACGGCGTTCCAACAACCGGACACGAAGACAACCTGCTCGCGGGTGGGCTCAGTGTCGTCTACCGCAAGATCTTCGGTCCGTCAGGGCAACTGGTGGAGACAGAGTCGACCTTCTATACCGACCTCCCGGTGACGGCGTACGCATTCGTGCCGAACCTGCAGAAGCGCGACATCATTCGCGACGGGCGCACGTTCAGGACGGAGTACACCTACAGCCAGAACAACTTCGGCGACTATCACCACCCGAATCGCGTGGTCGAGACGGGTCACATTGTCCGTACCACCGATTACAGCTATTCGCACCTCACAACGCCGTGGATACCGGGATTGGTGACTTCAGAGAAAGTGCAAGTCGGCACAGAGACGTTCCAGCGACGTTGGACCTACGACTCCTCGGGTTTCAAGACGAGCGAGGTGGGGTGGTACAGCCCCTCGCAAGCCAGCGAGGGGGTCGTGACGACGTACTCGCCAGACGAGTTCGGCAATGTGGCGACGAAGACAATGGCTGGCCGGCCGAGTACGACCTTTACCTATGAATGGGGTCGGCCAAACGCGATTCAGACGCCTCTCTTCACGCTCTCCCGGGAAATCAATCCTGATGGCACTCTCGAATCGGAGAGGATCGGCGGTCGGGAGACGAGGTTCGAGTATGACGACCTGATGCGCGAGAAAAAGGTGACCCCACCTGGCGGCGTACCTCCAATCACCACCGACTACGACGATGCAAACGGCCAGATAACGAAGGCAAGAGGTACCGCGTCCACCACCACGACCCTCGATGGCTTTGGGAGGCCGTAAGCTTCCCCGATCGATTGACAGTCGAAGGTAGACTGCTCCGGGTCAGGAGCGGTCATGCGGAAGTCGAAGTTCAGCGAGACGCAGATCGTCGAGATGCTCAAGGACGCCGAGAGCGGCGTGCCCGTCGCGGACCTCACGCGTAAGCATGGGGTGAGCAAAGCCACGTTCTTCAAATGGCGCAGCAAGTACGGTGGCGCGACGATCTCCGATGTGAAGCGCCTGCGTGAGCTCGAGGCCGAGAACGCGAAGCTGAAACGGATGTACGCGGACCTCGCGCTCGAGAACGCCGCCATCAAGGATGTGTTGAACCGAAAGCTGTAAGGCCGTTCGCGAAGCGACAGATCGCCGAGCTGCTGGTGCACGAGCATCACCTCCCGGTGCAGCGAGCCTGTCGTGTGGTGAGGCTGTCGCGAGCGGCGTTTTATCGGCCTCCAATGCCAACGACTCGACGAGATGCGGCGGTGATTGCGGCACTCACCGATGTCGTCGCGCGGTACCCACGATGGGGTTTCTGGAAGCTGTTTGATCGGATGCGTGTCGAACGCCGGCCGTGGAATCACAAGCACGTGCACCGTGTCTACTGCGCCCTGCGATTGAATCTGCCTCGACGCACGACGCGACGCGTGCCTCGACGGATACGGCAGCCGCTGGCCGCACCACCGCGGCTGAATCAAACGTGGGCACTCGACTTCATGACGGAGACGCTATACGACCGACGTCGAGTGCGCTTGCTCACGATGATCGATGAAGGGAATCGCGAAGGCCTGGAGATCGTCATGGGACTGTCGGTGCCGAGCCGGCGTGTGACGCGCGCGCTCGACGAGCTCGTCGCCCGTACACGGCTGCCCCTCAGCGATCCGCGTCGACAACGGTCCCGAATTCACTGCCCAGAGCTTCGTGGATTGGTGTACTGAGCACAGCGTGGCGATCCACTACATCCAACCGGGCAAGCCCGATCAGAACGCGTACATCGAGCGCTTCAATCGCAGCTATCGGACGGAAGTCCTCAACGCGCATCTCTTCGAATCGGTCGCAGAACTGCGAGCGCTGACCGACACCTGGTTGCGGATCTACAACAGCGAGCGGCCTCACGATAGCCTCGGCCGGGTGCCGCCGCTCATGTTTCTGCCGAGGCCTACATCGGTGGGTCAGTCTACTTATCAACTGTCTACTTGACGGGGAAGCTTACGAATCGATTCCCTCCAGCCGGTTGGCCGCAGGAACCTTTTCCAAACGAGTAGATTCTCGATGTCTTGCCTTTTCGGTGGGCATCACCGTGATCGGCGCGTGATACTCGGGCAACGGGCATCCGCTGAAAGCACCACGTCACCCGCTTGAGATCGACCCCGTATTGATGCTGGAGTATGCTGCGTGCCCGGAGAATCCCTGTACGATTTCGCTCGCGGGACGAACCCAGGTTGCCAATGATGACCGAAACGCTGGCGCAGTCACCATCCATCGAGACACGAGCCGTGACGGCGGTCGCGCCGGCGCAGGCGGCCGTCTCGCTCCGCATGCACGTCGGCCGCGCGTTGTGCGTGGCCGTACCCGTCATCGTGTGGTTTGCGCCGCTCGCCATCGAGCCGCGCATGCAGCACGTGCTCGCGATCTCTTCCTTCATGATCGTCGCGTGGATCACCGAAGCCGTCGAGTACGCGCTCGCCGGATTCATCGGGTGCTATCTGTACTGGGCGCTCGGCATCGTTCCCTTTTCCGTCGCGTTCAGCGGATTTGCCACCGACACGCCGTGGTTTCTGTTTGGCGCCGCGTTGTTCGGCACGATGGCGACCAAAACCGGTCTGGCGCGCCGTATCGCATTTGCCGTGATGCAGCGCGTCGGCCAGACCTACTCGCGCGTCCTGCTGGGCCTCATCATCACCGACTTCGTGCTGACGTTCATCATTCCGTCGGGCATCGCGCGCGTTGTCGTCATGTCCGCAGTGGCCCTCGGGCTCGCCGAGGCGTTCGAGGTCGGTCCGGGCAGCAACATCGGCCGGGCGATGTTCCTGATCGTGACCTACGCCGCCAGCATCTTCGACAAGATGATCATCGCCGGCGCGGCGTCCATCACGGCGCGCAGCGCGATTGAGCGCGTGGGCGGCGTCGAAGTGCTCTGGAGCCGGTGGTTCTTCGCCTACCTTCCGTGCGACATCATCACGATTCTCATCGCGTGGCGGCTGACGCTCTGGCTCTACCCGCCTGAAAAGAACGCACTCACGCGCGAGCGGGGCTACGTCGAAAACGAGCTGCGGCAGATGGGCGGCTGGACTCCCGCAAGCACTCGCGCGGCGCTGCTCATCGCGCTGGCGATCGGACTCTGGCTGACCGACTTTATTCATCACATCTCGCCGTCGATCATCGGCTTGGGTGTAGGACTGGCCGCGGTGCTGCCCGGCATCGGCGTGCTGACCGTCGACGATATGAAGCGGATGAACTATCTGCCGGTGTTCTTCGTTGCCGCGGCGGTCAGCATGGGCGAAGTCCTCGTGCAGACGAAGGCGCTGGATCTGTTGACGCAGTTTTTCCTGTCGTGGATGGAGCCGCTCCTTGGCAGCGTCCTGCAGTCGACGCTCGTCCTCTACTGGACCGCGTTCGCGTATCACATCTTCCTCGCGAGCGAGATCTCGATGCTCGGGACGTCGATACCAGTTCTGATGACCTTCGCGAAGAGCCATGGGATGGATCCGCTGCTGATCGGAATGATCTGGACGTTCGGGGCCAGCGGCAAGCTGTTCGCGTATCAGTCCGGCGTCCTCATTGTGGGCATGTCCTATGGATACTTCGGCAGCCGTGATCTGTTCCGTCTCGGCGCCTTTCTGACGGTCGCGCAGTGCGTGCTGCTGCTGGCGCTGGTTTTCCTTTACTGGCCGCTCATCGGCATTCGCTGATGGGTATGCCCACGCGCCCGCTGTTGTTCAAGAATGACGTCCGACCCCATTAAAAAGCGGCACACGCTCGAGGATCATCTGCTTGGTCTCGATCCGATGCACTCGCATGACGATGGCGAGGGGGATCACGACCACGACCACGATGACCTCGGGGGTGAGTACGATCCGACGACATCGAGTCTCTGGGCGCAGGACAACATCGAGCTCGTGTCGGTCGGGATCGACATCGGTTCGGCCGGGACGCAGGTCATCTTCTCGCGCGTGCAGCTGCGGCGACTGGCCGAGGAGCTGACGAGCCGCTATTTCGTCGTGCAGCGCGAGACGGTCTACCAATCGCCGGTCGCACTCACGCCATACGTCAGCGACGAGCGGATCGACGACAAGGCGGTTGGCGGCATCATCGACGCCGCCTATGAGTCGGCGGGTCTCCACCCGGACAGCATCGATACAGGCGCGGTGATTCTGACCGGCGAAGCATTGCGCCGTGAAAACGCGAAGGCGATTGCGGACGTCCTCGCTGAAGTCGGCGGTGAATTCGTGTGCGCCACCGCGGGGCATCACATGGAGTCGATGCTCGCCGCTTACGGCTCCGGCGCCGCGAAGACGTCGCACGATCGCGGCATACCGATCCTGAACATCGACATCGGCGGCGGCACCACCAAGCTCGCGCTGGTCGAACGGGGCAATGTGGTCCACACCGCGGCGCTGCACATCGGCGGCCGGCTGGCGGTGTTTGACGAGCAGGGACACCTGACACGCCTCGATCCCGCGGGCCAGCGCCTGGCGACGCTCGCTGGTGTGGATTGGGCACTCGGCGCGAAGGTGACCGACGAGCAGATCGAACGAGTCACGAACTGGATGGCGGACGCGCTCGTCGCGGCACTCAGTGAGAGTGCGCCTTCGTCGGAGGTCCAGAGCCTGTGGCTCACCGAGCCGCTGGCCCTGGCTGCAGGCGGACCTGAAGGTCCGCCTCTACGGCTACGGGCTGAAGGTCCGCCTCTAGGGGCAATGGTCTCGGGCGGCGTCGGCGAATACGTGTACGAGCGCGAGACGCGTGATTTCGGCGACCTCGGCGTCCGTCTTGGGCGCGCGATCCGCCAGCGTTTTGAGGCCGGCCACTTTCCGTTTGCGCTGCTGGCGCCGGGCGAGTGCATCCGCGCGACAGCGCTCGGCGCATCCGAGTACAGCGTGCAACTATCGGGCAACACGATTTATCTGTCGACTCCAGGTGAACTGCTGCCGCGTAAGAACCTGCAGGTGCTGCAGCCGAGGATCCGACTCGGCGACACCGTTGATCCGACAGCGATCGCTGACGCGATCCGCGATCATTTCGAGCGTTTCGATCTCATCGAGGGAGAAACGGAGGTGGCACTCGCGTTTCGCTGGCGCGGCGCTCCGTCCTACCAGCGATTGGCCGGCCTCACGCGCGGAATCATCGCGGCCCTGCCTCGAACGATTGCGGCGGCCAGACCCATATTCCTGATTTTCGACGGCGACGTCGCATAAACCGTCGGTGCGCTGCTGAAAGAGGAGTGTGCCGTCGCATCCGACGTGCTGGCACTCGACGGCATCGCGCTCTGGGACTTCGACTACATCGACCTGGGTCGTGTGCGTATGCCGTCGTTCACCGTCCCCGTGACGATCAAGTCGCTCGTGTTCAGCCAGGATCCGCGAATCCCTCATAAGCATCATCACCATCATCATCACGAGCACGCGCATCACCACGATCACGCCCCGAGTAACGTCGAGGGGCAGGGCGAGGGTCACCATCACCACCACCACCACGACCACGTCTGAGGCCCTCGTCCAGCCGCCCGGCGCGAACCCGTTGGGTTCGCGAGTCGCCGGCCGGACAGCA
>DASTZI010000209.1:0-18995 GCA_035764385.1 Vicinamibacterales bacterium | reverse complement strand
TTTCGCCCGCGTGCCCAAGGCGGTACGTCCGGTGCCGCGCGACATTCCGCAGGAGCCTCAGCAGACGAAGGAGCGGCGGGTGGTCGTGGAGGAAGCGTGGCCGCTGCCGGCGGTGGTCGTCGCGTATCACGTTACCTACGACGGCCATCCGGACTCGTACCCGCTCCATCTCATGTCGAAGATCCTCTTCGACGGGGAAAGCGCGCGAATGACGCGCGATCTGGTGTACGACAAGAGGATTGCGGTCGCGGCGTTCGGCAGCGCCAATCTGCTCGAAGATCCGAACTTGTTTTACGCCGTGTCAATCGTGCAGGCGGGCCAGTCGCTCGCGGATGTCGAACGGCAGATGTTGGCGCAGTTCGAGAGCATCAAGGACGACGGCGTCGACGCGCACGAACTCGAGCGCGCGAAGAACCAGTTCATGCGCGACTACATCGTCGGTCGCGAGACCAACGAGCAGAAAGCGCTGCATCTCGCGCATGCCGCCGTCATCCACAACGACATCCGGACCGCTGATGCGGAAATCGATATCTTCCTCAAGCTGACGACGGCGGATGTCCAGCGGGTGGCCAAGACATATTTCACCGAGAAGAACCGCACCGTGCTCTACATCACGCCGAGGAACGGCGGTGGGGGAGCGAGATGATTACGGGTAAATCCCAAATCCCAAATCCCAAATTCCAAATCCCAATCATTTTTGTTTTGGGATTTGGAATTTGGGTTTTGGGATTGACTGCGCAGGCAGCCGCGCAGGCGCGCGACTGGCCGTCTGAGCCGCCGCCCGGTCCGCTGGCGGCGCACGAAGTCACGTTCCCGCCCTATGAAATCCGCACGCTTGGGAACGGCATGCGTGTCGTGGCCGTGCTGCACCACGAACAGCCAGCCGTGAGCATCCGGCTGCTGGTCGGTGCCGGTTCCGCGCAGGATCCTAAAGGAAAAGGCGGCGTCGCCAACCTCATGGCGTCACTGCTCGATCAGGGGACGACCACCCGCAGCGCGCAGCAGATTGCGGATCAGATCGACTTCATTGGGGGCGATGTCGGGACCGGCGCCGCGACGGATCTCTCGTTCGTCAACGCGATCGTCATGAAGGATTCGTTCCAGACGGGCATGGACCTCCTTGCGGATATCGCGCGGAATCCCGCCTTCGCACCGGAGGAAATTGCACGACAGAAGGACCAGATTCTGTCGTCGATTCGCGTCAATGCCGACGACCCTGGCTATATCGCGGATGTCGTCTTCGATCGACTTGTGTACGGCTTCCATCCGTACGGTCTGCCTGGCACGGGCACCGAGGACTCACTCACCTCGTTGACGCGTGATGACCTGCAGGCGTTCCATCACCAGTACTTCGTCCCCAATAACATGATCCTCGGCATCGTCGGCGACGTCACGAGCGACGAGGCGTTCGCGGCGGCCGAGCGCGTGTTCGGCAGCTGGCCGCGTGGAACGCTGCCACCGAGCACACGAGTGGATCCGCCAGACGCCACTCGGAAGATCGTGATTGTCGACAAACCCGACGCCGTGCAGACGAGCATCCGTGTGGGGCAGCTCGCGATTCCGCGAAAACATCCTGACTACATGACGTGGGATCTCGCGGTGAAGATCCTCGGCGGCGAGGGAGCGAACCGTCTGCATCAGGTCCTGCGGTCGCAGTACGGTCTCACCTACGGCGCGGAAGCCAATGCGGAGTCACGAAAAGACTCCGGCGACTTCGTTGCGGAAACCGACACGCGAACGGACATGACCGGCCAGGCGCTGCGGTTAATGGTGGAGGAATTCTCGCGGCTCGTCCGGGAACGGGTGGGCCAGCGCGAACTCGCCGACGCGCAAGCGTACCTCGCAGGCAGCTTCCCCTTGACCATCGAGACGCCGGATCAGATCGCGACGCAGGTGCTGAACGTGCTGTTCTACGACCTGCCCGTCTCCGAAATCGGCACATTCCGCGAGCGCGTGCTCGCGGTCACGCCGGAAGACATCCAGCGCGTGGCTCGCCAGTACGTGCGGCCGGATCGCTTGTCGATTGTCCTCGTCGGCAATGCGCGGGCATTTGCATCGCAATTGATCGAGCTCGGGTTCGGAGCCTACGACGTGATTCCGGTCGATCAACTGGATTTGATGGCGCCCAATTTCAAACGGGAGCGCCGCGCGGCACCGACCCTGCGGCGTGGAGGCCTCACGCCGAGTACTGGCGTGCGGTCTGTCGCCTACGCACCGTCTTCCGCCTTCCAGAACGCTCCGAACGCCCAGAACGTTCCGAACGCCCAGAACGTTCCAAACGGTCCGAACGATCTGATTCAACGGATCGTCGCCGCCAAAGGCGGTCTGCAGGCGTTGAAGGCGGTTCGGACCGTTGTGGTGGATGCCGACATGACGGTGAGCACGCTGCGCGGTCCGACCATCATCCCGACGAAAACCTACGTCGTGTATCCCGACAAGTTCCGCGTCGATGCGACGTTTGCGGGTCAGCAGACCATTCAGGCGTACAACAGCGGAACCGCGTGGGTGAAGGATCCGGGTGGCGTCGCGGCCGCGCCGCCCGCGATGCGCAACGATTTCGCGGCAACCGTGCGTCGCGATACCTTTCCTCTGTTGATCGCCGCGGCGGAAGGCAGGCTCACCGTGCGGCAGCAGGCCGAAGAGGGTAGCGGCGGCGCCGTCCTGAAAGTGCTCGAGGTGAGCGGTCCGGGACTCGACCCGCTGCGCCTCTACATCGATCGCGACTATCGCATCGTCCGTCAGACGTATACGACGCCGGGGCCCGATGGCAGGCCTACCAACGCAGAGGAACAGTTCTCGGATTACCGGAAGGTGAACGGCATCGACGTGCCATTCAAGGCGTCGGTCCTTCGTGACGGCCAGAAGATTCTCGATCGCACGATCAAGAGCGTCACCTTCAACACGGCCGTCGACCCGATGCTGTTCCAACAGCCGCTCTAGACCACGGACCTGAACGTCCGCGCCGCATGAGGCATCGATAATTCCATTCATGCCAGCCGTTCGCGTGATGATCTCGTGTGGCGAGCCGTCCGGGGATCTGTACGCCGGCGCGCTCGCGGCAGAGATCCGGCGTCGAGAACCGGAGACGGACATCTTCGGTTTCGGCGGACCAACGCTGGCGGCGGCGGGAGGACGGCTGATAGGTGACTTCCAGGGCTTCTCCGTCACGGGTCTGACCGAGGCGCTGCGCGTCTTACCGCGATCGTTCGCGATGCTGCGCGTTCTCGCTGCGGCTGCTCGCGACCAGCGACCGGACGTCTTCGTCGCGATTGATTTCCCCGATTTCAATTTCAGGCTGATGGCGGCCCTTCATCGCCTTGGCATCCCGGTCGTCTACTACATCAGCCCGCAGCTCTGGGCGTGGCGTCCGGGCCGCATGCAGACGATGAAGCGGTATGTCGATCGGGTCCTGGTGATTTTTCCGTTCGAGGAGGAGTTGTATCGCCGCGAAGACGTTCCGGTCGAATTTGTCGGCCATCCGCTCGTCGATCTCATTCAGGTGCGCGCGCCGCGCGCGGAACTGCTGCGGGAACACGGTCTGGAGCCGGCGGCGCCCACGGTTGCATTGCTGCCCGGAAGCCGTCCGAACGAGCTGCACCGGATCGTGCCCGGCATTGCGGCGTCACTCCCGCTGATTGCGTCGAGAGTGCCGGGAGTGCAGTTCGTCGTGGCCGCGGCTCCCAATCTACCGGATGCCCTCTTTGCGCCGTTGATATCGGTGGGGTCCGGCTTTACTGGATCATCGGTGCGGTCCGGCCATACCGGGTCATCGGTGGGGTCCGGCTTTAGCCGGACCATCCCGATCCTGCATGAGCGAACCGATGACGTGCTGGCGGCATCGGACGTCGTCATCACGGCGTCAGGAACGGCAACCGTGCAGGCCGCGCTTCATGAGCGCCCGATGGTGGTCGTCTACAAGCTGTCACCGCTCACCTACCGGCTTGGAAAGCCATTCGTGCATGTCGATACCTACGCCATGGCAAACCTTGTCGCGGGGAGACGGATTGTTCCGGAATTGATCCAGAACGATTTCACGTCAGAGCGGGTTGCGGACGAATGCGTTCGACTGCTGACCGATGAGCCACTGCGCCGAAGGACTCAGGAGGAATTGCGTCGTGTGCGGGAGCGGCTCGGTGGTGCGGGTGCAAGCGGCCGTGCCGCAGAGGCTGTGCTCACGGTTGCGCGGTTCAAGCTGCGCAACCGCGAGCTGTGAGTGAGAGTGTCGTATCGCGTCAACGCTCCGACTGAAAATCGTCGTCGCTCGAGCCGCGGCTCGGTAAATCGAGCTGTTCCTCGTCGCGACTCATGCCGCGATTGGAGATGCCACTGCGGTTCTTTTCGCCTTGGCTTCCGGTGCCGCGCTCCTGGCTGCCCATGTTCGTTCGCGACGTGTCGCGTGAACCCTCAGGCCCGTCCCGTGTCGACCGCGACTCCGTGTTCTTGTCCTCGTCAGTGCGCGAGCCCTGCTGATTCTGGTCCTGCTGACCCTGGCGCTCCTGACCCTGGGTGTTTTTGTTCTGGTCCATGACGGAGACCTCCAATGGAGACGTCGCAAAGGAGATGCCGCGAAAGCTGGACACGGCGAACAGCTGATACCTTCGAACTGATCAGCGAAGTATGATTCTGGATTGGTATGAGCACACGAAACACTTTCAACACGTCGCAGCAAATCCGCGCAGGCGGAGAAACCGTCCAGATATACAGCCTTCCCGCGCTCGAGAAGGCGGGCTTCAGCGGGGTCTCGCGGCTGCCGTACTCGATGAAGATTCTCCTCGAGAATCTTCTGCGCCGCGAGGACAACGCATTCGTCAAGTCCGCAGATATCGAAGCGGTAGCACGCTGGGACGCGACAGGCAACGTCGAGAAGGAAATCTCGTTCATGCCTACGCGCGTGCTGCTGCAGGATTTTACGGGTGTGCCATGCGTCGTGGATCTCGCTGCGATGCGCGACGCGATGGTCGATCTTCGTGGCAACCCTGATCGAATCAATCCGTTGCAGCCTGTCGAACTCGTCATCGACCACTCGGTCCAGGTCGACTATTTCGGGCGGCCGGACGCGTTCTCACTCAACGCGGAGCTCGAGTTCTCGCGCAACCGCGAACGCTATGCGTTTCTGCGCTGGGGTCAGCGGGCATTCCGCAACTTTGACGTCGTTCCGCCGGACACCGGGATCGTTCATCAGGTCAACATCGAGCATCTGGCGCGCGTCATCTTTTCGGAGAAGGTGAACGGGACCACAGTCGCGTATCCAGACACCGTGTTCGGGACCGATTCACACACGACCATGGTCAACGGCCTCGGCGTCGTCGGATGGGGCGTTGGCGGCATCGAGGCCGAGGCGGCGATGCTCGGTCAGCCGAGCTCGATGTTGATTCCCCAGGTTCTGGGGGTTCGGCTTACCGGTGCGCTGCCGAAGGGCGCGACGGCGACCGACCTTGTGCTCACCATTACAGAGCTGCTGCGCAAGCAGGGCGTCGTCGGCAAGTTCGTGGAGTTCTTCGGTGAAGGGCTGAAGCACCTCACCATCGCGGACCGCGCGACGCTCGGCAACATGTGCCCGGAGTACGGCGCGACGGTGGCCATCTTCCCGATCGACGACATGACCCTCGACTACCTGCGCCTTACCGGCCGCGACGAACAGCACGTGCAGCTGGTGGATGCCTATGCCCGCGCACAGGGCCTGTTCCGCGTCGAGGGTGCGCCGGATGCCATCTACTCCGACACCGTCGAATTGCAGCTCGGGACGGTTGAACCGAGCCTGGCGGGACCGAAACGGCCGCAGGATCGCGTGTCGTTGAGGAATGCAAAGGGTGCATTTCAGGTCGCGCTGCCGACGATGCAGGTTGCGCCGAAGTCGGCCAAGTCCGCGGATGCGGGAGGCGCACGACAGGGCGTTGCGACGGCAACGGGAGCATTCGCGCAATCCGGCGTCGCGGTCGCCGACCCGGCGCTCGAGGAAATCGACAATGGCGCTGTCGTCATTGCCGCGATCACCAGCTGCACCAATACGTCGAACCCGAGCGTCATGATCGGAGCCGGCCTCGTGGCGAAAAAGGCCGTGGAGCGCGGGCTCACGCGCAAGCCGTGGGTCAAGAGCAGCCTCGCTCCAGGTTCGAAGGTCGTCACCGAGTACCTGCAGTCTGCCGGATTAACCCCGTATCTCAATCAGCTCGGCTTCGATCTGGTCGGTTATGGATGTACGACTTGCATTGGCAATAGTGGTCCGCTGCCGGACGAAGTCGCGACGGTGATTCGCGAAAAGAATCTCGTGGTCTGTTCTGTATTGAGCGGCAATCGCAACTTTGAAGGCCGCATCCAGCAGGACGTTCGCGCGAACTACCTCGCGTCGCCGCCGCTTGTGGTCGCTTACGCGATCGCCGGCTGGATCACCAAGGACCTCACGACCGAGCCACTGGGCGAGGATCAGTTTGGAAAACCGGTGTTCCTCAAGGACATCTGGCCGACCGAGCTGGAAATCCAGGAGACGATGCAGCGCGCGGTCAGCGCGGAGATGTTCAAGCGCAGCTACAGCGATGTGTTCACGGGAGATGAACGCTGGCGGAAGCTGCCCGTTCCGGAAGGCAATCGGTACCTGTGGGACGAATCGTCGACATATATCAGGAAACCGACGTTTCTCGAGGGCATGACGATGACGCCGGCACCCCCGGCGGAACCGTCGGGTGTGCGCGTGCTGGCGCTGCTTGGCGACAGCATCACCACCGACCACATCTCGCCAGCAGGATCGATCAAGCCGGACAGTCCGGCGGGGAAGTATCTGATCGAGCGCGGTGTAAAACCGGCGGACTTCAACTCGTACGGGGCGCGTCGCGGCAATCATGAAGTCATGATGCGCGGCACCTTCGCGAACACACGTCTGCGGAACCAGCTCGCACCCGGCACCGAGGGCGGGTGGACCGCGTATCAACCAGGCGGCGACATCCTCTCGATCTACGACGCGTCCGTGCGGTATCGGGCCGACGGCGTGCCGCTGATGGTGATCGCAGGGAAAGAATACGGGTCCGGTTCCTCACGCGACTGGGCGGCGAAGGGGACGTACCTGCTTGGTGTGAAGGTCGTCATCGCGGAATCATTCGAGCGGATTCACCGCAGCAATCTCGTGAACATGGGCGTGCTGCCGCTGCAGTTCAAGGCCGGCGAAAATGCCGCGTCGCTGAAGCTGACGGGCACGGAGGAATACTCGCTCGTTGGGGCGGGCAGTGCGCTTAAGCCTCGCGGTGAGGTTGGCGTGCGGGCGAAAGCCGCCGATGGGACGGTGCGCGAGTTCAAGGTGACGGCGCGTGTGGACACCCCCGAAGAGCTCGTCGCCTTTCGTCACGGAGGGATCCTCCCGTACGTCGTCAGGCAACTCGTGTCGCGCTCCTGATGCTCACCGCTGAACGGATCAAAGCCAAAGCCAACGAGCTTGGCTTTGATCTGTGCGGAATCGCTCCAGCTGACAACTTTCCCGAGCTCGCGTATCTCGAGGAGTGGCTCGCGCACGGTTACGCCGGCGAGATGGCGTACATGACGCGCTCGGCCGAGCGGCGCGCCGACGTGCGCAACGTCGTGCCGGGTGCGCGCAGCGTCATCGTCACCGGGACGATTTACAACACCAGTCAGGTCAGCCTGGAGGCGGACGCCATCGGCGAGGATCATCGGTGGGGTCCGGCTTCAGCCGGACCTTCAGATGCCATCATTGCTCGCTACGCGCTCGGCGACGACTATCACGACGTCCTGAAGAGGCGTCTCGACGCGCTCCTCGAATGGATGCGAGCGACATCGCCAGCAGTCTTCGACGCCCGCGCATACGTAGACACCGGCCCCGTTCAGGAACGCGTCTACGCTCAGTACGCGGGCCTCGGATGGATCGGAAAGAACACCTGTCTCATCAACGCCGAGCATGGCTCCTGGCTCTTTCTTGCCGAAATCATCACGACGCTCGATCTCGAACCAGATACGCAGGCGCTCGAGCAATGCGGATCGTGCCGTCGATGCCTCGATGCATGCCCCACCGGGGCGCTGGTCGACGCTGGTGTGCTGGATTCGACCCGCTGCATTTCGTACTTGACGATCGAGCTTCGCACCGCCATTCCCGAGCAATATCGACCAGCCTTGACCAATCATGTCTACGGCTGCGACATCTGTCAGGACGTCTGTCCGTATAACCGTCCGGCATCGGAGTCGACGGATTCAGCGTGGCAGGCGCGTGACGGACTCGACCTTCCGCGCCTGGTCGATCTGTGGCGCCGGTCCGACACCGATGTGCGCACGCTGCTCAAAGGCAGCGCAATGACCCGAGCCAAGCTCACTGGGTTGAGGCGGAATCTTGCCGTCGCTATTGGCAACAGTGGCGATCAGGAAGCGGTGGAAGAGCTGTGCCGCGTTCGTGACGATCAGCCGTCGACTGCCGATCCAATGGTGAGAGCGCACATCGAGTGGGCGTTACAGGCAGGCGGACCTGAAGGTCCGCCTCCGCGTCCGAACCATAGCGGCGACTGCGACGTCCGATCGCAAAGGTGAACTCCACGATCGTAGAGGCCGACCTTCAGGTCGGCCTGCCGTAAGATTGAATATATGCCGGGTGCCGCTCCGATCCTTCTGCTTTCGATGCCGCAGATGGCCGATCCAAATTTCGCCAGAACCGTGGTGCTCCTTTGCGATTACACCGATGAAGGGGCGTTCGGCCTGGTCGTGAACCGACAGATGGAGGAACCGGCGTGGACGCTGATCAACACCGACCCTCCGGTCCGCGTTGACCCGGACCTGCGGCTCTGGATAGGCGGTCCCGTTGATTCCCAGCGGACGTGGGTGCTGATGTCGGAAGCGCAGGGGCCGGACGACGAGCAGCAGGAGATCTGTCCGGGCGTATTGCTCTCGGCCTCGAAGGAGCTCACGCTCCAACTGCTTCAGATGCCGCCCTCTACGCGCGCGCGAGTCCTCGTCGGCTACGCGGGATGGGAGGCGGGCCAGCTCGATCGCGAGATTGCCGCATCTGCATGGCTGACGATGGACGTGGACCCCTCGCTCATTTTCAACGTGCCGCCCGAGCAGATGTGGGAGACCGCCATCCGCCGCCTCGGCGCGGATCCGGCCGGGCTGCAGATTGCGGGCGGTGGAATTCAATAGCGTCAAATGAGAAAGTTCCTTATGACCTCGTTCGTCGCCGCCAGCGTCGCGTTGGCCGCGCAGGACAAGCCTGCGCCAAACGTCGATCAACTCAAGACGATGACCGCGCGGTTCGCACCAGTGGATCTCTCCGCCGATCTCAGCAAGCTGCCGGCAAACGAACGGCAGGCGCTATCGAAGCTGGTGGAAGCCGCCAAGGTGATGGACACGCTGTTTCTGCGCCAGGTGTGGGCCGGCAACGAAACCATGCTCCTCAACCTGGTTCAAGACACGTCTGAGATTGGCCGTGCGCGGCTCCATTACTTTCTGTTGAACAAAGGGCCGTGGTCGCGTCTCGATCACAACGACTCGTTCATCCCTGGTGCTCCGCCGAAGCCGGACGCGGCGAACTTCTATCCCGCGGATGCAACGAAGCAGGAAGTCGAGGAGTGGCTTGCTACGCTCTCGGGCTCCCAGAAGTCGTTCGCGACGGGGTTCTATTCGACCGTTCGCCGCAACGCAGAAGGCAAGCTGATCGCCGTTCCCTACAGCTTCGAATATCAGGGTGAGGTCGCGCATGCCGCACGGCTGCTTCGTGAGGCGGCGGCCGTCACGACACAGCCGACGCTCAAGGCGTTTCTCGAGAAACGCGCGCAGGCATTCCTGACCAACGATTACTACGACAGCGACGTCGCCTGGATGGAGCTCGATGCCAGCATCGAACCGACCATCGGGCCGTATGAGGTGTACGAGGACGAGTGGTTCAACTACAAGGCTGCCTTCGAAGCCTTCATCACCGTGCGCGACGAGGAGGAAAGCCGCAAGCTGGCGCGCTTTGGCGCGGAGCTGCAGGAGATTGAAAACAATCTTCCCATCGATGCGCGGTATCGGAACCCGAAGCTCGGATCGCTCGCGCCAATCCGCGTCGTCGACGTGGTCTTCTCGGCGGGTGACGCCAATCGCGGTGTGCAGACCGCTGCCTTCAATCTCCCGAACGACGAACGCATCACGGCCGAAAAAGGCGCGAAGCGCGTCATGCTGAAGAACACGCAGGACGCCAAGTTCGCAAAAGTCCTGGTGCCGATCTCAAAGGTCGCGCTCGCGCCGAACGACCAGCCGAACGTGGAGTTCGAGGCGTTCTTCACGCACATTCTGATGCACGAACTGATGCACGGCCTCGGCCCGCACAACATCACTGCCGGCGAGCGACCGACGACCGTCCGGCAGGAGCTGAAAGAAACCTACAGCACGATTGAAGAAGCCAAGGCCGACGTGTCGGGACTGTTCGCGCTGCAGTTTCTCGTCGACCGTGGCAAGCTCGATAAGAAATTCGAGCAGACGATGTACACGACATACCTCGCGTCGATGTTCCGTTCAATCCGGTTCGGGTTGAACGAGGCGCACGGCCGCGGTGTCGCGATGCAACTCAATTACTTTCTGGATCACGGCGGGGTCATCGTCGCCGCCGACGGCACGTTCGCGGTCAATGCGGGTCGAATCAAGCAGAACGTCGTCGACCTGACACGCGACATCATGACGATGCAGGCAGTCGGTGACTACGCGGCGGCCAAACAGATGATCGCGCAACTGGCGGTCGTGCGGCCGCCGGTGCAGCGCGTGCTCGACCGGCTCTCCAGTGTCCCGGTCGATATCGAGCCGCGATTCGTTACTGCAACGCAGCTTCCGTAAGGTCCGGCTAAAGCCGGACCCCACCGATGAAAGTAGCCGGAAGCAGTCATTCACCGGCGCGTATCCGGCGACGGGCATCGGTGGGGTCCGCCTTTAGGCGGACCAGCCATTTTCGGCTATCCTCCAGCCCGTGAAGCGCACCATCTCGCTGCTGACGACTTTCCATCGCTATCTCGGACTCGTCTTCTGCCTGATTTTCGTCGTCTGGTTCGCCTCGGGCATCGTGATGGTCTATGCCCGGATGCCCGAATACGCCGCCGCCGAACGGCTGGCGCGGCTGGCACCGGTCGATGCCGCATCCATTCGGTTGACGCCTGCCGAAGCCTTCGACAAGGCGACGCTGGCCGACGCACCGGCGCGCATCCGCGTCTCGATGCTGCGCTCGCGTCCCGTCTACCGCTTCTTCGTGCAGGGTGAGTGGGTGACGGTGTTCGCCGATGACGGCAGCGTGCTCGAGCAACTGTCGCCAGACGCAGCCCTCGATGTCACGCGCGACGCGTTTCCCTCCGAGCGCAGCACGTCTCGCTTTGTTGAAACGCTGCGCGAACCCGATCAGTGGACGATCGGGATGCGCGCCGGCGGCCCTCTGCACGTCGTGTCGCTCGGCGATGCCGCGGCTACCAACGTCTACGTCGCCTCGGGCACGGGCGAGATTGTCTTGAAGACCGATCGCAGCAGCCGCTTCTGGGGCTACGCAGGTCCGGTGATGCACTGGTTCTACTTTCGCCCGCTCCGTGTCAAGAGCGAGCTCTGGTACGACCTGGTCGTGTACGGTTCAGTCATCGGATGCATCCTCTGCGTCATGGGCCTCGTCATCGGTGTCTATCGGTACTCGTTATCGCGTATGCGTGCCGGCATGTCGGCGACGCCTTACCCCGGGTGGCTTGGCTGGCATCACTACGCCGGATTGATTTTCGGCGTCATCACGTTCACGTGGCTGTTCAGCGGGCTGCTGTCAATGGAGCCGTGGGGGATCAGCGCGGACGCGGCGCCGCGGCGCGCTCAGGTGGTGGCCATTCGCGGCGACGGCGTCGATGCCGCCCGTTTCGCGATCGCACCGCAGCAGGTCATCGAGATGCTGCGTCACGCGCCCAACCTGGCGGCCGACACTGAGCTGAGCCGGCGGGCGCACGGCCTGGATCGAGAATCAGACCGGCAGCAGCAAGGAATTTTCGGCTCCCCTAAAGAGATCGAGCTCATTCAGTTCATGGACGCGCCGTTCTACCGTGTGCAGGATCAGGACGGACATACGTTGTTGCTGACCGCGGACCACGGACCGGCCGTGAAGGAAGGCTTTACTGAATCGGAACTGAACGCTGCCGCGAGCGCGGCAATGCCTGGCGCGCGTGTGCAGGACGCCGTCTGGCTGACGCAGTACGACGGCTACTACTACGATCGCGCGGGCGAGCGGCCGCTGCCCGTGCTCCGTGTCAGATATGCCGATGCGGACGAAAGCTGGTTGTATTTGTCCGCGCGTGATGGCGGATTGTTGCTGCGCGAAACGGCCAGCGGCCGTCGCGTCAGATGGCTGTACCACGGGCTCCACAGCCTCGATTTCCCGGGGTTCTATCAGGCCGGCTGGATTTGGTACGCCGCGGTGCTCACATTGTGCGTCGGTGGTCTGCTCCTGAGTATGACGTCCGTGATCGTCGGTTGGCGGTTCCTTCGCAAATGACGGCGCTTGGCGCCCTGACGATTTCTTCAGGTACTCTTCAGGAGCCGCGCCGGGTCAGTCTGGCTAGTATTGAGGGGTCGTGATGAAGCGAGCCGCGATTGCCGTGACGTTGACCGCCGCATTCCTCGGCGGCGGGCAGGCGTCTGCGCATCACTCGTTCGGTGCGACCTATTCGGAAAACCAGCAGTTGTCCATTGACGGCGAGTTGGTGCAATTTGTGTATCGCAATCCGCATGCGCTCCTACAGGTGATGGCGCCTGACGCGAATCGGCAAATGCAGCGCTGGACGGTCGAATGGGAAGCGATGGGTCAGCTCGATCACCAGGGCGTGACCTCGATGACGCTCAAGCCCGGTGACCGCATCGTGATCACCGGGAACCCGGGTAAGAACGCAGCCGATCACTGGCTGCGCGCGCAAACGATCATCCGTCCGAGAGACGGCTGGAAGTGGGCCGTCAGCCGCGGCTCAATGCGGTAGCGCCGCGACCGCCGTTTTCACCGTTCCGACGCCGCCGCTTTCCGGCGTTTCCACCCACGCAAACACGAGCTCGTTACCGGCCCGCGCGAGCCGCGGCACGCCGCCGATGCGGCCGCCCGTCGCGCCGGCGATCGTGATTGGCGCGGACTTCGTACCCGAACGCTCTACACGCCGCAGCCGGAACGACGATCGCTGATTGGCAAACTCTACCCACGTGGCGACGGCGCTCCCGTCATCCAGCATCTCGATGTCGACCTTGCCCAGCGAAGCGGCGTCGTCGAGCCGGACAGGATTGCCGAAGGTACGGCCGGCGTCGTTTGAAAATGCCGCGTACGCGCGTCCCTGGTCGTTCGGCGCGGCAAACCATGCGACGACCACGTCGCGGCCGCGTGCGCTCACCGCCGGGCCATTGATCGGGCACGCCTCGATATGCCAGCCGTCGCTGTGCACCGCCTTGCCGGGTGTCCAGACGCCGTTCTCGTTGCGTGTGACGTAGATGTCGCGAACTTCATTGTCCGTGCGATCGCGATAGACGACGATCGGACCGTCAGTCGTCATGGCGACGCTGGTCGTGCAGCAGTCACAGACCTTAGTGTCGAGTACACGATCGGAGGTCTGCTTCCATTGCGCGTCGTAGGCGCCGTAGCGAATGGTCATCGGCCCCTTTTCGCGATCCTTCACCGTCAGACGTCCGTCAAGCCACACGAGGCCCAGCGCGCCGTCCGGTCGTTCGAACAACGTGGCGAAGGCATGCTGCGTGATCGTGCCGTCGTGATGCGGGAGAAACGACTTCGCCCAGGTCTTGCCGTCATCCTTTGAGTAAGTGAGTCGCAGGTTGGACGCTTCGAATTCCTCGCTGCTGGCCTGCATCCAGTCGGCGACGAGCGTGCCGTTCGACAGCCGAAGTACGGACGGGGTGTCGGCATCGGTGACGAACCAGTCTTCGCCTGATGCGACCTTGACGGCTGGCGTCCAGCCGCTCGCGGCGCGCTCGGCGAACTTGAGGGTTGCGCCCTCGTCTCCCGACTCGAGCCAGCTGACGAGCGCCCCCTTCTTCGACACCGTCAATTGCGTCCCGTTGCTGCCGCGCTCGGCCGTGAGCTGAAGCGGCTGAACCTTGAGAGCCCATGGCTGAGGCGTTTGGGCCGCAGCCGCGATGCCCATTACGACGATCAGTGCGAGCAGTGTTGACCGCATGGGGCCGAGCATAACAGACTCGGTACGCCGCTTGCGACCTCTCGGCCAGGAGCTCTTATGAGAAGTCGCGCCTGGGCATGGCTGTTCGCCTTGATCGCGCTCGTGCTGGCAGTCATTCCGATTGCGGCGATGGGCGGTCTGTTCGGAATGGGTCCGATGAGCGTTGCCCTGTCGAATTGGTTCTGGCTTTCGGCGATCGCCCTGACGATCGTGTCGTTTGTAATGTCGCTCCGCCAGGGAATGCGGACGCGGCTCTGAGCTAGGCCCTGTCTCCTTCGCTTGCCTGCACGAGCACCCGGCCGAGCGCCGCGGCGGCATCCGGATCGAATTGCGAGCCGCTGCATCGTTCGATCTCGCGCACGGCCATCGCCGGTGGCATCGCGGGCCGCTGTGTGTGGGGATGCGTCATCGAGTCATAGGAATCTGCGATCGTGAGGATGCGCGCACCGAGCGGAATTTCTTCGCGCCTCAGCCGGTTTGGATATCCGCTGCCATCAAACGCCTCATGATGCGCGAGGACGATTTCGGCGGCAGCGGCGAGGTGAGGCAGCTTCCTGACCAGGTCGTAGCCAACCTGCGGATGCGTCCGCATCACGTTCCACTCGTCGTCGTCGAGCGGCGCCGGCTTGCAGAGGATTTCCGCCGGCATGTCGATTTTGCCGACGTCGTGCAGCATGGCACCGAACTCGAGGCCGTCGACTTCACCGTCGGTCACGCCAAGTTCGTCAGCGATCGCGAGGGAGAGGCGCGTAACCCGCGTCGAATGGCCGCGGCCATCTTTCTCGTGAAGCTGCAGCATCGAGATCAAGCTGTCGGCTGCCTGTTGCACACTGCTCTGTGCACGCGCCAGGGTCGCGGCAACTGTCGCTCGGCGGGTCCGTATTCTCGACTGAAGCGCCTGCTGCAGTTCTTCGCCGCCGACGCTGGCCCGGTGCCAGTCGAGACCAAGCGCAAGCGCTTCGCGAAGACGTGTACTGTCGAACGGTTTCAGCAGGTAATCGACGACGTCGTTGCTGAGCGTGGCGACGGCGACATCCGCATCGTCTACAGAGGTCGCCATGATGACGGCAGTCGTCGGATACCGCTCACGAATCCGCGCGGCCAGCCATACGCCGTCGCGGCCCGGCATATTGACGTCACACAGTGCGATGTCGGTTGGGGTCGTTTCGAGTTGGGCGAGCGCCGTTTCAGCCGACGCCGCCTCGAACGCGCAAAACCCGAACCGGTTGACCCACGACGCGAGCATCGGGCGCAGCGACACGTCGTCGTCGACGACCAGGACCGAATGCACCGGAGGGGTGTTGTTCACGAGGCCTGCTTATCGATGGTAGAGACCATGCGTGCGGCAATCAACGGGGAAAAGTCGTATCGATGAGCTACACACCCTATACTGCAGAGATGTCGGCCCACGGAAAGACGCGACAGATCGCCAACCCACTGCGACGAAATGTTGCGATTATCGCGCACGTCGATCACGGCAAGACCACCCTCGTCGACGCACTGCTGCGACAAAGTGGAGCATTTCGGGCCAATCAACAGGTCGCCGAGCGTGTGATGGACAACATCGACCTCGAGCGTGAACGTGGGATCACAATTCTGGCCAAGAACACAGCGGTCCATTACAAGGACCTGCTGATCAACATCGTCGATACGCCCGGACACGCGGACTTTGGCGGCGAGGTCGAGCGGACGTTGTCGATGGTCGACGGCGTGATGTTGCTCGTGGACGCGTCCGAGGGTCCGCTGCCACAGACTCGGTTCGTGCTGCGGAAGGCGCTCGAACGCGGCCTGCCGCCCATCGTGGTCCTGAACAAGATCGATCGTGCGGATGCGCGACCCAAGGAGGTCTTGAATGAGGTCTACGACCTGTTCATCGACCTCGACGCGACCGAAGACCAGATCGAATTCCCCGTGTTGTACACCAATGCCCGTGACGGTATCGCGTCGACCGGCGTGGACTCACGCGGCGAAAACCTCCAACCGCTATTCGAAGCGATCGTCGAGCACGTGCCGCCTCCGCGCGGCAATCGGGATGCGCCCTTGCAGATTCTCGTCGCCAACCTCGATTCGAGCGACTACCTGGGACGAATCGCGATCGGCCGTGTGTTCAACGGCACGGTGGCGTTGAACGACCCCGTGGCGGTGTTGAAGCTCGGGGGGGCCACACAGCAGACGCGCATTACGAAACTCTTCGCGTTCGACGGTCTCAAGCGCGTCGAAGTCGAACGCGCGATCGCCGGCGACATTGTCTGCCTCGCCGGCATCGAGGAGATCACGATCGGGGAAACGATCGCCTCGCTCGAGCACCCCGTCGCGATTCCACCGATCGCGGTGGATGAGCCAACCGTCTCGATGGTCTTCGGGGTCAACACCTCGCCGATGGCTGGCCGCGACGGCCAGTTTGTCACCTCGCGCAACCTTCGCGAGCGGCTCGCCAAGGAGTTGCTTGGCAACGTGTCACTGCGCGTCGAAGACACCGACACACCGGAACAGATGAAGGTCATCGGTCGCGGCGAACTGCAGCTGTCGATTCTCATCGAGATGATGCGCCGGGAAGGTTACGAGTTGCAGGTATCGCGTCCGGAGATCGTGACCAGGGAGATCGACGGCGTGAAGATGGAGCCGGTCGAAGATCTTGTCATCGATGTGCCCGAAGAATTTCAGGGAGTGGTGATCGCGCAGGCAGGCACCCGGCGCGGCGTTCCGACAAAGATGGTGAACCATGGAAGCGGCCGCGTCCGACTCGAGTTTCGAATCCCTGCGCGAGGTCTCATCGGCTTCAGGTCGCAGTTCCTGACCGACACGAAAGGGACCGGGATCATGAATCACATCTTCGCGGGGTGGGAACCGTGGCACGGCGCGATTCCCGCGCGAACGACCGGTGCGCTCGCGGCCGACCGCACGGGGGTCGCCACGGCCTATGCGATTTACAACCTGCAGGAGCGCGGCGAGATTTTCATCGAACCGGGAACCCCCGTCTATGAAGGCATGATCATCGGCGAGAACGCGCGACAGCGCGACATGGACGTCAACGTCACCAAAGAAAAGAAGCAGACGAATATGCGCGCGTCAACGGCCGACGAGGCGATTCGCCTGATCCCGCCACGCGTGCTGAGTCTCGAGCAGGCGATTGAATTCATCAATGACGACGAGCTGGTCGAGGTGACGCCCAAAAATATTCGGTTGAGAAAAAAGATTCTGGCCGCGAACCAACGTCCGCGGCCAGAGTAGCCTACTTGTTCTTCCTAATCGCGTTTCCTTCGCCGCCGTATCCCATATCAATCGAGGTGGCGCCGAAGCCGTCATCGTTGACATCGTCGCCCGGGCCCCTGACCTCCGGTTCCGTCTCGCCGCGCGCGCGTGCGCGACGGCGTGCAACTTCGTCCGGGTCGTTGGTGGCGTGAAAATCGTTTGCGTCCTTCGGCACCGGCGCGTCGGCGATGCCGAGCGGGTCGTCGAGCGACGGCTTGTTTTTGTCCATGTGGTCCTCCACCCCCTCCATCGAGGCAAGCAAAGTGCCACCACTGAACACGACATGCAGAATTGGAACAGGTGAGCTGTGCAGTTGCGTATAGCGCCGCGCTCTTGACACAGCCGTTCGATTTCCACGTGGCAACGAGCTCGATCGATTGGAGTTCGGGCATCGCCCTGCCCCGTGCAGCCCTGCAGTTTCCGGCCGATAACGCGGTTAGAACCACCCCCACTCAACTGTAAAAAAGGGAGGCCTCGTGCTGCTCGGAGCGTTGGCAGTTTTCTCAAATGACTTGGCGATCGACCTTGGAACCGCGAACACGTGCGTCTTCGCGCGCGGGCGCGGCATCGTGCTGAGTGAGCCGTCGATCGTCGCCTTCAATACGACCAACGCACAGATCGAGGCGGTCGGCAACGAGGCGAAGGAGATGCTGGGTCGCACACCGACCAACATCACGGCGATCAAACCGATGCGCGACGGCGTCATCGCCGACTTCGAAGCGGCCGAGCGGATGCTTGGCTACTTCATCCGCAAGGCGCACAAAGGCAAGCGCTTCGTACGGCCGCGCGTCGTCATCGGCGTGCCGTCGGAGATCACGCAGGTCGAGCGCCGCGCCGTGAAAGACAGCGCCTATCGCGCGAAGGCGAGCGAGGTCCATCTGATTGAAGAGGGGATGGCCGCTGCGATTGGCGCCGGCATGCCGATCACCGAAGCCTCGGGGAACATGGTGGTGGACATCGGTGGCGGGACGACCGACATCGCGGTGCTGTCGCTGGCGGGAACCGTCTACAGCAAGTCCGTGCGTGTCGCGGGTAACGCCATGGACGAAGCGATCACGCTCTGGGCGCGCAAGGAGCACAACCTCTTGATCGGCGAGCGAACCGCCGAGCGCATCAAGATGGAAATCGGCTCCGCGGCGCCCCTCGAGAAGACCAAGACCATCGAGGTGAAAGGCCGACACCAGCTCGAAGGAAAGCCGACGACCGTGACGATGACGGACGGAGAGATCCGCGAGGCGCTGGCGGAGCCAATCCGGATGATCATCCAGGCGGTCCGCGACGGCCTCGAACGGACACCCCCTGAGCTTGCGGCCGATATCTGCGATCGCGGGATCGTGCTCACCGGCGGCGGCGCGCTCCTGCAGAAGATGGACGAACGGCTGCGAGCGGAGACCGGCCTGCCCGTCTCGGTCGCAGAGGATCCGCTGTCGTCCGTGGTCCTCGGCGCCGGCAAAATGCTCTCCGATTTCAACCTGCTGCGGAAAGTATCGATCGAGTAACCATCGCGAGCCCGGACGCGCAGAGACGCAGAGAATCGTTCTCAGCGTCTCGTTATAACTAGCTCGCCGGCGGCAGGTAGACGGTCCACTCGGGAGGCGG
>DASTZI010000208.1:0-6686 GCA_035764385.1 Vicinamibacterales bacterium | reverse complement strand
AGCATTCGGGCGAGCAACATCAAAGGTGAGCTCCGCGCCGATACGGTCGCTGGAAGCATCTCCGCATCGGGCGTTCGAAAGCTCGCGGCGCTGAAGTGCGTGACGGGAGACGTTGAGATCGTCGATGCCGGCGCGGATGATCCAGTGACCGCATCGACGGTGAGCGGCAACGTCATCGTCCGCGGTCTGCGGGCGCGCGCCGTTCAACTGACGTCGGTCAGCGGGAACATCCACATCGAAGACGCGCCGATCGAACGCTTGATGGTGAAGACCGTGCAGGGAAACCTCGAGTACGCAGGCGACCTGGCGCGCAGCGGCCGATACGAATTCAATTCTCATTCAGGTGACATCCGACTGGTGCTGTCCGGTAATACCGGATTCGAGGTGCTGGCGAACACGTTCAGCGGGACGGTTCGCTCCGATTTCACGTTCAACCGCGGACGATCCGGAGCCGAAGGCGCAGCCGCGCAAGGCCCGCGCACACTGCGCGGCGCGTTCGGCGATGCGAGCGCGATGGTTGCGTTGCGCGCTTTCAGCGGCAACATTTCGCTCGCACGTCGATAAGTGCTCATTTCTTTTTCCTTTCGAGCCGATAACCGCTAATATCGTGGCGGCGAGCCCAGCGCCGGTCTTCGTTACCACAATTTTCAGGATTGAGGAGTCTCATGTTGCGTAAAACGCACGTCCTGTGTGCCGGCCTAGCGATTCTGATTCTGGTCTTCGCCGTCGCGTGCGGCAGCGATAATCCGGCGCCGACAACGCCGTCGCCAAGTCCAGCACCGGCGCCCACGCCCGCACCTGCACCTGCACCTGCTCCGGCGCCCGCGCCGGCGCCCGCACCGGCCCCTGTGCCATCGCCGCCACCAGCTCCTGCAGCGCTCTCGTCGTTCACCATCTCTCCGTCGAGAGTGCAATCGCAGCAGGAGGCGACAGGAACGGTCACGCTGACGACAGAAGCTCCGAGCGGAGGCATTACGATCGATCTCTCGACGTCCGATCGCGATACGGCTCGTCCAGCGCAGAGCACCGTGACCGTGCCGGCAGGATCGACGACGGCGACGTTCCGGATTGAAACAACCACGGTCGGCCTCTCGACGGACGTCCAGATCACCGCGAGATATCAGAACGTCGCGATCAATCAGATCATCCGCGTCACCATCCCGCCGCCGGTCGCACGCTTCACGGTCAAAGGCGAGAACCGCGGCGAGGACAAGTGCACGCTGATCAACAATAACGGGGACAATGACTGCCGAGTGGATGCGACCGCGTCGAGCGGCGTGATAAAGGTCTACACCTATACGTACGCGATTGGATCGACGACGATTGTGGACGGAAAAACCGACAAGGTCGGCGACGTCGATATTCCGAGCTGCGACTTCTACAAGGATCGCAGCACGAATGACGACAACGGCGACAAGTATCTGAACGTGGATATCAGCCTTCAGCTCGAGGACCGCGAGGGGCTCAAGAGCTCCGTCAACAAGAAGACGGTGCGCTTCTACGTCAACGGATACTGCGGATACTGACGTTCGGTTGGTGGTTCGTGGTTGGTGGTTGGTAAAGACGCCGCCACCCACTAACCGCTGAACGACGAACGACTAACCACCAACTAGCCGACGGCCATCAAATCGAACTGCTCGTGGTGAAGCTGGACATCCGGCTTCACCGCGATCTCCCTTCCGATTGACTGTTTCAGTTCCTTGAAAACGGCGCGCTCTTCGTCGCGCAACGCGCGCGCGATGTCCGGGTTGACGCGAAGGACCAGCGTCTGCCCGTCAAGGTCAGCGCTGATCTTCTTCACCTCCGACAGTATTTCGTAGCAAATCGTCGAACGCGACTTGATGACGGCGCTTCCCGCGCAGTAGGGACACGGCTCGGTCAGGACGCGCTCGAGACTCTGCTTCACGCGCTTGCGCGTGATGATGACGAGGCCGAAGTCCGACACCTGCAGCGCCTTTGACGGCGAGCGATCCTTCCGGAGCTCCTGCTCCACCGCCTGGAACACCTTCTGCCGGTTCTTCTTCTCTTCCATGTCGATGAAATCGAGCACGATGATGCCGCCGAGGTCGCGAAGGCGAATCTGGCGGACGATTTCCTTGACCGCCTCCAGATTGGTCTTGAGGATGGTGTCTTCAAGGCGACCGGCGGTCTTCTTGCCGACGTAACGGCCGGTGTTGACATCGATCGCCACGAGCGCTTCCGTCTGGTTGATGACGATCGAGCCGCCCGACTTGAGCCACACCTTGCTCCGAAGCGCCCGATCGATCTCCGCCTGGACGCCGTACTCCTCGAAGATCGGGTAGTCCTTGTTGTACAGCCTCACCTTCGGCGCCAGCGACGGCATGATCCGCTCGATCAATTCGTAGACGCGGCGGTACTCCAGCTCGTTGTCGATGCGGATCGCCGAATACTCCTCCGTCAACAGATCACGAAGCAGCTTTGCCACCAAGCTCTGCTCGCGGTACACCACGGCCGGGGCGCGGGAGCCTTCGGCCTTCTGACGGATCTCGGTCCAGACTTTGTGGAAGTAACTCAGATCCGCGACGATGTCTTCCTTCGGCCGGCTTGCGGCCGCGGTGCGGATGATCACGCCGCCGGTGAAGCCGTGCTGGTCGCGGAATTCGCGGACGATCCCGCGCAGGCGGCTCCGTTCTTCGCGCGACTCGATTTTGCGCGAGACGCCGACGTGGTCCACCGTCGGCATAAACACGAGGAAGCGTCCGGGCATCGTCGCATGAGAGGTGAGCCGCGCACCCTTGGTGCCGATTGGCTCCTTCGCCACCTGGACGACGATCTCCTGGCCTTCTTTCAGCAGCTCCTCGATCTTGGGTTCGGGTCCTCTCTCGCGGTCGCGGCGGCCCCGGCTGCCGGGTCCAGCTCCGCTGGCACCACCGTCGCCGGCACCCGGCCCACGTACAGCCGATGTGGGGCGGCTCCCGCCGGACGAACCGTTTGCCAGGACGGCGGACCCGCCATCGTCGTCCTCCGTTTCGAGGCGGTCGAACTCCTCGGAAGTGGCGACGACGTCTGAAACGTAAAGGAATCCGTCGCGTTCGAGACCGAGGTCAACGAACGCCGACTGCATGCCGGGCAGCACTTTCGAGACCCGGCCTTTGTAGAGATTGCCGACCACGCCACGCTGATGCTCGCGTTCGATGAAGATTTCGGCAACCTGATCGTCCTCGAGGATCGCGACCCGTGTTTCGTGGGCGCTCGAGGAGATGATCATCTCCTTGGTGGTCATGCCCGAAGCTCCAGAGCGGCTGCGCCACACGCGCCAAGCGGAGCTCCGCCCGGCGCACGGTGAAGTACGCGAGCAGCATCCAGAGAAGCGCGATGAGATTGGCCACAGCCACGTAGAGGCGGACCTTCAGGTCCGCCTTCCGTTAATTTGTAAATCGACGCATCCGCACGTTGAGAATCAGGCCGAACGCAGCCAATGTCGCAATCATGGAGGAGCCGCCGTAACTCATGAGCGGAAGCGTCAGTCCTTTGACCGGCGCAAGACCGGCCGACATCGTCACGTTGTAAATCACCTGGAATGTGAAGCTGGCCAGTACTCCCAGCACCAGGTACGCGCCAAGACGGTCCTTGGCAAGCCGCGCCGCCTCGAGCGCGCGAAGTATCACGAACAGATACAACCCGAGCGCGACGAGCACGCCCGCAAAACCCTGCTCCTCGGCAAGCACCGAGAAGATGAAATCGTTGTGTGCCACAGGCAGGAACCGCAGCTGGCCCTGCGTTCCCTTCGTAAACCCTTTTCCCCACAGGCCGCCGGACCCGACGGTGATCCGCGCCTGAATCTGCTGATAGCCCGCGCCTTTGGCGTCCTGCGCGGGGTCGAGAAACGTCGAAATGCGTTCGCGCTGGTAGTCCTTCAGCGCGAATTTCCAGGCGACCGGTGCGACCAGCACGCCCACGAGCGCGAGGACGCCGACGATACGCATCGACATGCCCGCGACGTAGGCAATGGCAAAGACGACCGGAATGAGCGTGACCGCCGTTCCGAGGTCCGGCTGTCGCGCGATCAGAATCAGCGGCACCGCGGCGAGCGCAGCCGCGATGGCGAGGTCCTCGCGTGTGATGGCACCGCGGCGGCTCTCACCAAAGAACTTCGCAAGAACGAGCGCCAGCGAGGCTTTGGCAAACTCCGACGGCTGCAGATTGACAACGCCGAGATCGATCCAGCGTCGCGATCCGCCGCGCACCGCGCCGAAAAACAGGACGTACATCAGGAGCAACAGAATGCCGAGGTAAATCCAGTGCGATTTGTCCGCAAGCGAACGGTAGTCGACCGACAGGCAAATCGCCATTGCGAACAGGCCGAAAACGATGCCGTAAATCTGCGTGTAATAGATGCGTGTGAAGCCGCCGGTCGCGCTGAAGATCTGCGCAAGTCCGATCGCGCAGAGCGCGAAGATGCCGGCGAGCATCGCCCAGTCGATGTGGTAATAGAGCCTTCGTTCGAGCATCTCAGTGCGTGTCGTTCACTGCTTCTTCAGGAGGCGGTGCTCCTGGCATATGTCCCAGCCCGTACGGATCCGAGAAGTCGAACTGCATGTCCGCGGGCGTCGGCGGAGGCGGCAACGGACGGCCTTCCTTCTTCGCAAAGAATGTCGACACGATGTGACGTGCGACGCGCGCGGCATTGGGACCGTGGACGCCGTGTTCGAGGAACACCACACCTGCAACCTCTGGCTTGTCGCGCGGCGCGAAGAAGACGAACCAGCCGTTGTCGCGCAGGTCCTTGCCCGAGCGTGCCGCCGCGACGCGGCCGGCGTTGGAAATCACCTGTGCGGTTCCGGTCTTGCCCGACACGTCGTGCCCCTCGACGCGAGCGCGGTTGCCCGTACCGCCGCCATTGACCACACCCCAGAGGCCGTCGCGAATCGCCTGCAGTTTGCCGGGGTCCAGTTCAACTTTCGACTGCGGCGCCGGCGCCGGCACCGGCTTCCACCCGCGGCCGTCATCGACGGCCTTCAGCAGATGCGGCGTCACGCGGGTGCCGCCGTTGGCGAGCGTCGCTGCGTAGACCGCCATCGACACGGGCGTGACCGACACCTGACCCTGTCCAATCGCCACGGAGATGGTTTCGCCGGCGTACCATTTCTCGTGCATCTTCTCTTGTTTCCATTGAGTGGACGGCACAAGACCTACCGCCTCATTCGGGAGGTCGATGCCGCTTTTCACGCCAAGGCCCAGCAGCGTCGCCCACTTATTGATCTTGTCGATGCCGACGAGGTTTCCAACCGTGTAGAAATAAACGTCGCACGACTGCTCAATCGCACGGCGGAGGCTGATGGTGCCGTGTCCGCCTGGACGCCAGCACTTGAACGAGCGGCCGTAGAAGTTCGCGGCGCCGGCGCAGTGCACCTGGAAATCCGGCGTGATGATGCCTTCCTCCAGCGCAGCCATCGCCACGGCCATCTTGAACGTCGAGCCGGGCGAATAACGACCCTGAATCGCTCTGTCGTTCAACGGATGCTGCTCGTCGGTCGTCAACGACGCCCACGTCGCGCGGTCGATTCCAGCGGCAAACGTGTTCGGATCGAACGCCGGCTCGCTGACATATGCCAGCACTTCGCCCGTGTTCGGATCCAACACAATTGCCGCACCTGCATTGGTCAGACGTGCGTCATGCGCGGCCTTGAAACCGTCGTCAACCGCCTTCTGCACGTCGTAATCAATCGTCAGCTGCAGGCGCTTGCCTTCGGTCGGCGCGACTTCTTCGAGCGTGCTGATCTCCCGCCCGAGGCTGTTGACGACGACGACCCTCGCGCCGTCCTGACCCATCAGGAGCGCGTTGTAGATCTTTTCGATCCCCGCCTGGCCAACCAGATCGCCGCTCTTCAGCGAATCGTCGGACGCCACCATCGCGTCGCTGACTTCACCGACGTACCCGAACAAATGCGCCGCAACACCCTCTGCGGGATATTGGCGCGTCGGTACCTCTTCGACAACGACGTCCGGGAGTTCGAAGTCGAGGCGGCGCGCGGTGATGGCCGCCACCTGTGCGAGCGACGCATCCTCGACGACGACGATCGGTCGGTAGCTCGGTTCCGCCTTGTGCCTCGCGACGATCGTGCGCACGTTGTTGACGTCGAGGCCGGCGACCTCCGACAGCATCCGGATCGTTCGGTCGAGATCCTTGGTGTGTTCCCGGACGATGGAAATCGTGAACGAGTGGCGGTTGTCGACGAGGATCTGGCCGTTTCGGTCGTAGAGGACACCGCGCGGCGCGCGCAGCGCGAGCGTCCGCTGGTGATTGTTGGCCGCCATCTCCTCGTACTTGGCGTGCTCGACAATCTGTAGCAGCCAGAAGCTGATGCCGAGCGCGGCAAACACCACCACGCACGCCACCTGCAGCACGGTGAGCCTGACGCTGATACGCCGGCGATCTTCCTGTATGGCCATATGGTTTCGAGCGGACCTCTACATGATCAACGACTCGACCGCCTGAATCTTCGACGTTCGATGACACCCGGCAGCGATTCGATGATCGCAAACGCCACGATGCCGACGACCGCGTTGCCAATCGCCTGACTGAGTACCGCCGCCCACGGTGACGGAAACTCCTTCAAGCCGAGCAGCACATACATTCCCATGAACAGCGCCGAATGCACGAGCGTCGCGACGATGAACATCACAAACCGCGGAAAGGCAGCGGTCACGATGAATTGTTGCCC
>DASTZI010000207.1:0-4784 GCA_035764385.1 Vicinamibacterales bacterium | reverse complement strand
TCTGCATTCCGGTTCCGTTCTATCACTGCTTCGGGATGGTGATGGGCAATCTGGCCTGCAGCTCACATGGCGCCTGCATGGTCGTTCCGGGCGAAGCGTTCGATGCACTGGCGACGCTCGAGGCGATTGCTGCCGAGCGATGTACGTCGGTGTACGGCGTGCCGACCATGTTCATCGCACAGCTTTCGCAGCCGCGGTTCAGCGAATTCGATCTGTCATCGCTGCGCACCGGCATCATGGCGGGCTCGCCCTGCCCGGTCGAAGTGATGAAACAGGTGCAGTCGTCCATGCACATGCCCGAGGTGACGATCTGCTACGGCATGACCGAAACCTCGCCAGTATCCACCCAGAGCAGTTGGGACGACCCGCTCGAGCGACGCGTCTCGACCGTTGGCCGCGTACATCCGCATCTGGAGATCAAGATCGTGGACCCAGAAACTGGCGCGATTGTGTCGCGAGGCATGACCGGCGAACTCTGTACACGCGGGTACAGCGTGATGCTGGGCTACTGGGGCAATGACGAGGCGACCCGCGAAGCCATCGATGCCGCCGGCTGGATGCACACCGGCGATTTGGCGACCACCGACGCGGAGGGCTACGTGAACATCGTCGGCCGCATCAAAGACATGATTATCCGCGGCGGCGAGAACGTGTATCCACGCGAGGTCGAGGAATATCTCTATACCCATCCCGCTGTGCTGGACGTCCAGGTGATCGGCGTTCCAAGTCAGAAGTATGGTGAAGAAGTGATGGCGTGGGTGAAGCGAAGACCGGGAGCGACGGCGAACGGTGAAGAACTCGCCGCGTTCTGCCGCGGTCGGATCGCGACGTTCAAGATTCCGGCCTATTGGAAATTCGTCGATGAGTTCCCCACGACCGTGACGGGCAAGATCCAGAAGTTCAGGATGCGCGAGATGGCCGTGGCGGAGCTGGGGCTGACGGCTGCGGCGTCACAGCGCACTGCATGAGCGGCGCGGAGCTTTCAGGTCCGCGAACCGCAACCAGCGGTAAACTCCTCCCATGAAGCTCCGGGTCGGCGCCGCGGGCGTCGCGATGTTTCTGATTGCCGGCGCGGCATGGGCTCAATTCGGGCGCGGCTACAATGCCAGCCTCTCCGCGCGCATGGCGCGGCCTGACAGCTTCGACGGACGCTTTCACTATTGCCGCGGACGGTACCGGATGAACCCGGCAGGCGATGGTGGCAGCTGGTTGACCGACTATCCGCTCGCAGACATCGATTTGTCGATCCGCCTGGCGGAGTTGACGAAGATGCGGGTCGGGTTCGATGCGCCCGGACAACCGCAGCATCTCATCGTGCCGCTGACAGGCGCCGAGCTGTTCAAGTGCCCGATGATCATGATGCAGGAGGTCGGCAGGCTCTTCTTCAACGATGAGGACGCGGCGCAGCTGAACAAGTACCTGCTCAAGGGTGGCTTTCTCTGGGTGGACGACTTCTGGGGCTCGTACGCCTGGAACACATGGGCGACGCAGATCGCGAAAGTCTTTCCGCCAGGCGAGTACCCGATCCTCGACCTTCCGGCCGCTCATCCGATCTTCCACACGATGTTCGATCTGAAAGCTGTCCCGCAGATTCCGGGGATCGGCTACTGGCGCGGCAGCGGCGGCGGCACGTCTGAGCGCGGCGCCGACAGCGCGCAGGTGCACGCACGCGGGATCTCCGATCGCAACGGCCGGCTCATGGTGCTGATGACGCACAACACCGACGTGAGCGATTCGTGGGAGCGTGAGGGTGAGGATCCGAGATACTTCTATCGGTTCTCAGTCGAAGGCTATCAGGTCGCCATGAACGTGCTCATCTACGTGATGACGCACTGACAGAATCCATCTAAAATCCTCGCACTTCCACAGCTGATGCCGCTCGGACCCGGCGCTCGTCTCGGCCCGTATGAAATCGTCGCCGCCATCGGAGCGGGTGGAATGGGCGAGGTGTATCGCGCCCGCGATACGCGGTTGCACCGCGATGTCGCGGTCAAGGTGCTGCCAGAGACGTTTGCGAGCGATCCCGACCGATTGGCTCGTTTTGAGCGAGAGGCACAATTGCTGGCCTCGCTCAACCACTCACACATTGGCGCGATCTACGGAATCGAAGAACGCGCACTCATCCTGGAGCTTGTCGAGGGTGAGACGCTGGCAGATCGAATTGCGCGCGGACCGATTCCGATCGACGAGGCGCTTCCGATTGCGCGGCAAATTTCCGAAGCGCTCGAAGCGGCACACGAGCAAGGCATCATCCATCGTGACCTCAAGCCTGCAAACATCAAGATCACGCCCGACGGCAACGTCAAAGTCCTCGACTTCGGTCTCGCAAAATTGAACGAATCGAACGTGTCGAGCGCTTCGAACACGCCGAACGCTTTTTCGATGTCGCCAACCATCACGTCGCCGCTGATGACTGGCGTCGGCGTGCTGCTCGGCACGGCCGCCTACATGGCGCCCGAACAAGCCAAAGGCCGCGCAGCCGACAAGAGGAGCGACATCTGGGCGTTCGCCTGTGTGCTGTTCGAGATGCTGACGGGCCGGCGCGCGTTCGAAGGTGAGGACGTCACCGATACTATTGCGGCCATCGTGCGGGGTGAGCCCAACTGGAGCGCGCTGCCCGGTGGCCTTCCCGATCCGATCAAGCTGTTGTTGAAACGCGGTCTCGAAAAGGATCGCGCCGTGCGCCTATCCGATATCGGGACCGTACGGTTTCTGATGTCCGGCGCGTTGACAGTACCCACCGCTACGTCCACGCCGGCAGCGTCCCGCGCGTTCCGCACTTGGGGAGTTGCGGTGGTCGCGACGGCCTTCATCGTTGCGGGACTCACAAGCGCCGCGTGGTGGTACACGAGGCCTTTACCGCCGTCGCCGACGGTCACACGATTTCCATTAGTCCTGCCGTCGGGTCAGGCGTTCTCTAATGCCGGCCGACAAATGATCGCGATCTCGCCCGACGGGACACAAATCGCCTATACGGCCAACGTGCGTCTGTGGGTGCGATCAATGTCCGATACGGAAGCGCGGCCCATTGCCGCCGGAGACGGAACCTTCACCCCGGTCAATCCGGTTTTTTCCCCTGACGGCCGCTCGATCGTCTTCTACGCCGGCGGGGAGGGGGTGCTCAAGAAGATTGCGGTGACGGGCGGAGCTCCAGTGACGTTGTGCCCGGCTGACAACCCGTTTGGTATGAGCTGGACGCGAGACGGCATCCTGTTCGGACAGGGATTCAAAGGCATCATGCGCGTCGCCGACAGTGGCGGCAAACCCGAGGTGATCATCCGCGTCAAGAACGGCGAGGTCGCACATGGTCCACAGATGTTGCCCGATGGACAGACAGTGCTATTCACCGTCGCGACGAGTACCGCCAGCGACCGGTGGGACAAGGGCCTCATCGTCGTGCAATCGCTCAATTCGGGCGAACGAAAAACGGTTATCGAGGGCGGAAGCGATGGCCGGTATCTGCCTACGGGACATATCGTCTACGCACTCGGCGGCGTGATGTTCGCCGTACCCTTCGACGTACGCCGGTTGGAAGTGACAGGAGGCCCAGTCCCGGTTGTCGAGGGAGTGCGGCGAACCGGCGGAGCGCTAGGTGGGGCACAGCTCGACGGAGGAACCGGTACCGCGCAGTTCAGCACGGCCGCCAATGGATCGCTCGTGTTCCTCCCGGGACCCGTTTCACCGTCTTCTTCTGGCGGTGCGCAGCTTGCGCTCCTCGACCGCAAAGGTGGTGTCGAGCCGCTCAAACTGCAGCCCGCGGCGTACCAGCAGCCGCGAGTCTCGCCCGACGGCAAACGCATCGTCTTCTCAACCGACGATGGCAAGGAAGCGATCGTCTGGATCTACGAGTTGTCTGGCGCGACCGCCATGCGTCGTCTCACCTTCGGCGGCAAAAATCGCTTTCCCATCTGGTCACGTGACGGACAGCGTGTCGCGTTCCAATCGGATCGCGAAGGGGATCTTGGTGTCTTCTGGCAAGCTGCCGATGGCACAGGTACCGCTGAACGCCTCACGAGGGCCGACACGGGCACCTCACACATTCCGGAGTCATGGTCGCCGAAGGAAGATGCGTTCATATTCCGGGTCACGGCGGGCCCGGACGCATCGTTGTCGCTGTTCTCGCTCAAGGAGAGGAAGGCGACGCCTTTCGGATCCATCCGCTCGAAGAGTCCGACGGATGCGGTGTATTCGCCTGACGGACGCTGGGTGGCCTACTCAGCGCAGACGACGGCGGATGCGGGCCAGCGCGTTGTGTACGTTCAACCGTTTCCGCCTACCGGCGCCACGTATCAGCTACCAGTGTTGGAAGCAGGCGGCTATCGCCACCCCCGGTGGTCACCGGATGGAAAGGAGTTGTTCTACTGGATCGGCGGTACTGTGCGAATGCGTGCGGTTGCGATTACGACCCAACCGAGCTTCGCGTTCGGCAACCCGACGCCGATCCCGAATCCGACCTACTGGGTGGACACCGTGAACGACGCTGCACGGCAGTATGACGTCACCGCGGATGGCCAAAGATTCGTCGGCCGCATCGTGGCGGGGTCGGTCGGCTCGACAGATGGCGCGCCGATGAATGCAGAACTTCAGGTGGTCTTGAATTGGTTTGAGGAATTGAAGGCGCGCGCGCCGACGAGGAAGCCGTAGACGTCCATTTCTAGTTCGTCCCTGGCTGATCGCCTTTCAGCAACCGTTGTCGCGCCTTGTCTACGTCTCGCTGGAAGACGAACAGCTTGTCCGCATTCCCCATTGGATCCGTGAAGTTGTACTGCTTGCCGCCCTTGATC
>DASTZI010000206.1:0-5871 GCA_035764385.1 Vicinamibacterales bacterium | reverse complement strand
CGCCGCGGTGCTCGCCGCATTGTGCGCGGCTGATGCCCGGCGTTACGCCTCACGCTGCAATTCGCGTTTCAGCCGATGGGTCCCGCTTAACGCCGCAGTGATGACCAACTCACTCCAGAAGGTTCCGCACAAGGCGACAAGCAGGACCCGTCCGCCCAGCCGCGATGTGCGGCGACCCTGCGTGGTGCTAAGCGCGTGGGCCTAATCAGGTGTCACGGGAGCTCGCGTCCTCCAGCAAGTGCGCGTGACCATAAAGTTGCAGACATTCTTCAACAGGGTGGGTTTGGCGTAATGCTGCCGGCCTCGCCAGTTGACGCGTGGGGTCGTTATTAGCTAATGTGCTAATCATCTAAATGCCATCCACACCGTCGAATGCGCTCTTTAAGGCACTCGCGGACGAGACCCGGCGCGACATTCTGAAGCTGCTGCGCTCGGGACCGAAGACCTCCGGCGAGCTCGCCGATCGGTTCCATTCGAGCTGGCCGACGATTTCCCGCCACCTGGCGGTGCTCCGCGAAGGCGGGCTGGTGATCACCGAGCGGAAAGGCCAGGAGATCTACTACGAGCTGAACACCTCCGTGTTTCAGGACCTCGTTCGTCACCTGATGGAATGGGTGCAACCGTCTGCACGCACCCCACTGCCGCGGACTCGTCGCTCACAGGAGAGCTGACATGGTCATCCCGCTGCTGATTGCCTTCGCGCTTCCAGCCACCGCGGCCGTCATCTACGTCACCTTCCGTCCGCTGTGGCGCAACGCGACTGGGCCGTCAGAAATCGGCGGGACATATCGAGCGATTACGCTTCAGGCGATTCTTTTTGTGCTGGTGCTGCATGCACTCGCGCTGGCGACGCTGGCCGATGTGCGCGGCGTGCGGGCCATCGCGCCTCGCGCGGTCGCGGTTCTGGTTGGTCTCTTCTTCGTCGGTGTCGGCAACCTGCTCCCCCGCACCAGGCCCAACCTGCTGATCGGCATCCGCACCGCGCGGACGCTTGATGATCGTGAATTGTGGACGCGCATTCACCGAGCGTGCGGATATCTGGCCGTCGGCTTCGGGACGGTCGTTGCGTTGGCGAGCACGTTCCTCTCTCGCGACGGCATTCAGGCCGCCGTCAGTGCGGCCGCTCTCACCTGTGCGATCGCGCTTCCAGTGTCGTACTGGATCTATTCGACGCCGACGATCATGACAATCGCGGAGCGTCGGGCACGACGGATCGATGCCGCCGTGTGGGTGTTGCGCGTTGCGCTGGCGTCGATCTTCATCGTCGTCGGTTTCGTGAAGATTCCGGGCTCGATGCACCCGATGTGGGTGCGGTTGTTCGAGCGAACCGGCTTCGGACAATGGTTTCGATACTTCACTGCACTAATGGAGATCGTTGGCGGCATGCTGATGATCGTGCCCTCAGCAACGCTGGTGTCGGGGCTTCTCCTCGCCTCCGCAATGATGGGCGCACTGCTCGTTCACATTTTCGTCATCGGTGTCGGCGCGCAAACCGTCGTCGTATTCGCACTGCTCTCGGGAATTCTTGCCGTCATATGGCATCACCGCAATCGCTGAATGACGATTTCTGTACCTTCGCACTTGTAGGGGAACTGCCCGCGAGAAGTGTTTCGGGCATTCGGCGGAGAATAAATTCGTGTCACGTTCGCTTGTATCGCCACATCTCGCGTGGCACCATTGCGTAGCGCTGCAGTTCTCCTGCGACGCGTCGACTCGTCGATCACAAACATCTTTGATGCTGCGAGGAGACGCCCATGTCCAGCGAATTGATCGGCCGCATTCGTGGTGAGTTCCTCGAGATGCCTGGCTTGAAGCTCAGTCTGCAGCAGGCGTGTCGGTTGTGGAATCTGTCCGCCAGCGCGTGCGGCGAAGCGCTCGACGCACTGCGAGCGGAAGGGTTTCTCTACCAGACGCCGTCGGGGGCGTTCATCGCCTTGCCTTCCGCCACGCGCATGCTCAAGGCGGAAACGCCCTCTGAGCGGCTGCGTTGTCCGCACTGCTTCCACCTGAATTCCGTGAACGTAGCGGCCACAGACGCGCCGATCAGTTTTCGATGCGTCGCGTGCCGCAAGCTCGTCAGCAGCGTCATCGCCTCGGCGTAGTGGCGGCCATCGACCGAACAATCAGCGCGCGCGCGAGAGACGCGTCTCGACGGCGGCCACGATGAACCCGATGAGCTGAGCGTCGGTCATCTGTGTCACGTCAGCGTCCCCCGCGAGATCGAACGCGGAGATGATGTTCAGCAGCCGAGGTCGATTCAACGCCGTCAGCTCCTGCCGCAGGATGTCGATATTGCGTGCACCAATCTCGAATGGATCGAGCACCGGCTCAGGCTTGGGAATCACGCGCTCGACGACCACGCGCCGCGGGGCAGGTTGATCCGACACCGGCTCGTCGATCACCGGAACGCGAACTGTGACTGGATTTCGTGCGCGTCGCAGCGCACCTTCCATATAAACGTGACTCAAACCGGTCGCCCAGTAGGCAAGATGCTGCCGCTCAGGCTGGCGGCTCTCCACGGGCGTGACGAGCACGTCGCCGCCGCCGTCGATGGGCACGAATTCAATCCACCCTTCCCACATGTTGTCTGGCGCGAGACGACCCACCACTCGCGGATAGTACGACCCAAACTGATCCGTGACGGGCGTGGAGAACGAGGCGAGTACTTCAGCCATAGCGATGCAAACCCCCTGATGAGGAGTGCAATGCGGCTGCCGTGATGATGGGTGCGGCCTTGTTAACGTGCCGGAATCGGAATCCGATTCCAGACCTGATGTCCGCTGTTCGCGTCCGCGTTGAAGTTGGTCCAGACGAGCGTGTTGCCGTCTGGCGCGACGCGGTAGATCACGCGTTCGTCGACAACCCCCTTGGTCGCACGCTCGCGATAGAGCGTGTTGCGATCGACCAGCCACATGGCCACGGTCTGTCCGAGGCCGTTCGGCCCCTGCGGATTCGGGTAAATGTTCTTGCCGTCGAGTTTGAACCAGAACTCGCGGGCGTCGTCGGTGAAGACGTTCTTGTAGTCGACCTTCGGCGGCGGCCAGTACAGGAACACCTCCTGCTTGATGCCGCCGTTGTCCGCCGTATAGATAACCGTTCCGGTGTCCTTGAAGCGGTTCGCGAGCTTCAGCGCCGGGTCGGACCGATCGAAATTGATTCGCCACGCCCCAATGATCGGCAGCTTCGACGGATCTGTCTTCTCGGTCGCAACGCGATAGCTTCCAAAGAAGCCGATCGCCGGCGCTTCAGGCAACTTCTGGGCTTGACTGCCCGATCGCCCCTCGGCGCCGCGGCCGCTGCGAGCTTCCTGGCCAAGCGCAGACAGCTGGCTGAGGGCGATCGCGGCGACGAAGGTCACAATGAACAACTCCACATAGCGGATGGCTCTGCTCATTTCAATCTCCTATCGCACCGCCTTCGGCGGCCAGCCCGGCCCGTGTGCCTTCTCATACGTGTTCTTCAAGTGCACCAGATCGACGTTCCCCTCATGACAAGTGTCTTCCAGGTCGAAGTCGGCCGCCGGCTGAAGCCGTTTCATCAGCGCCGGCGACGTCATCGTCCATGGACGCGTGAACACTTTCGGGTTGTCAATCGTCATCGTCCACTTGATCGTGTTCGCGTCGAGCATTTCAAACCGCTCGACAATGTGCGCATCGGCGCCGTGAAAATCGCCGCCGAGCGACATGCGCGGCTTGTCGTTGAAGTTCGTGCTGTCGACGACGAGCGTATCGCCTTCCCAGTGGCCGATCGGATCGCCCAGCCATAGCCGGATGCCCGGAGGCAAATGCTCCTTTCGATCCATCGGGACGATGCGCGTGATGTGCTGCGTGGCGTTGATGATGAAGTTGTTCCCTGAGAATCGATATTCCTGCGTGAAGCTGTGGATCCGGCCGACGTCATAGAACTCGCAATGGCCGACTTGATCTTCGTAGCCGTTGGCATCGTCTCGTCGTCGGTTGCGCTCCTCCAGTGCCCACGGCTGGTAAGGAATGATTCCGTCGGGCGGGTCGACGATCAGCGTGTGCCCGCCGAGCACGCCGAAACCGCCCGGGTGCTCCTCGAGAATCACGGTGTGTGTAACGCCACCCGGCGATCCATTGAATGTCCCCGAGAGATCGGGATGGCCGTCGGGCCGGCGCGGAATCGGCCCCGTCTTCGTGGCAGCGGCTCCTTCGGCGCCGTCGACACCTGCAAGCCCGCCCGGGCGTCCCAGCTGGCCGGCGATCGGCATCGCAGTCGCGGCGAAGATCATCAAAGACGCCAGTACCCCTCTCATCACTTTTCCTCGTCGAAATCTCTCGGCCACGTGTGGTGGATGCCAAGCTCGTCGAGCATCGCGGTGCATTCGTAATCGAGGATCCCGATGTCTTTTTGCCGCTGAATCGGCATTCGAATCGTCCACGGCCGCGTGAACACCTTCGGATCCGTCACGGTCGCTTCGTACCGCAAGGTGTCCGCGTTGATCGGCGTATAGCGTTCGACGACCTGGAGCGCGTCGCTGTGATGGTTGCCCGCCATGTCGAACCACGTATAACTGTTGAAGCTCGTGAGGTTGACGACGAGCGAGTTGCCTTCATAGCGCCCGCGCGCAAATCCCATCCAGGCCGTGTCGTCCTTCGGCACCGCTACGGTGCTGTTGAGTGGAACGATTCGTTTCTTATGCGACCACTCGTAGACGAAGGTGACCGAGTCCGGCGCCTGGATGATCTGGAACGGCCATCCCAGATAGGTCATGCGTGGTATGCCGGGCAGATAGCATTTCGCGAGCGGGTCGGAGTTCTTCCAGGGATCCGGATCTTTGGTTCCTGCGTAGTTCTTCTCGCGCTTCGCAAGCGCTTCGGGTCTATACGGAATTCTGCCGTCAGGTGGATCCACGACGAATCCACGTCCGGCGGGGACACCCGGCTTTGCGCCGTGGTCTTCGAGGTCGTACCTGGCGAGGTTCCATGCGCGCCAGACGCCCTGAAGATCGGGAGGGCGCCGGGCCGGCCTTGCCCCGAGCGAGCGAGGCGAGTCGAGGGGTGTTTGTGCTGTGAGGTTCGGCGATACCGAATGCGCGGTTGCTGCGACGGTAACGGCAATCAACCACGGCAGGACGCGGACGCGCATGCAATCCCCTGGAAATCGGATCAGAGCTTGTCGTAAACGGCCTTCTGCGTGCTCGAATCTCCACTCTGGGTTCGGGTCTTTTCGACAGCCAGCTCGTTACCGCTACGGGTCCACACTTCCTTGAAGTCAACGACGATGTCGCCGGCGGGCGACGAGAACGATCGGCGTGAGGTGATGACGAGCGTCGTCCCGTTCAACTTTGCTTCACCCGTTTCCGTGATGCCTTCCGGCGCCTGCACGTTCACCTTGCTGCCATCGAGCTTATAAACGGCAGACACCGGCTGCTGACGGACGCTCGTGCCGACGATCGAGACGTCGGTTGCCGACTGCTTCACCTCGAGCTGACTGGCAAACTGGATGTCCGGAGTGTTGCCGACGATCGCCCGGCTGCTCTTGGCCTGATTCAGTCGCCACGTGCCGGAGAACTCGGCCGCTGTCTGCGCGATCGAGATCGCCTGCGCCCCGAGCGTCAAGGCGACGCTCACCACGAGCGCCCATCGCCTCATCGTGATCTCCCCCGCCTATGGCGCCTTTTCGTCGTTGACGAATTCCTTCTTTGCCTCGACAAGCGTGAAGCTGCTGGCATTGACGGTGGGCGTCCCATCTTTGGCGAGGAAGCCCTTGATGATCACTTCCTGGCCGACGAAGTCCTCTTTGCGCAATCCCTGCTTCATCAGCGTCGTGGGCCCGGCGCTCTCGACCTCCCATGTCACCACCTTCCCGTCGGCGTTGGTCACGTCGACGTAGATGTGGGCATGCGGG
>DASTZI010000205.1:0-3390 GCA_035764385.1 Vicinamibacterales bacterium | reverse complement strand
GGGTGGGGCGTGATTATCAAGGAAGCGCTGGCAAACGGCCGGCTGACGGATCGAGGCGACCGCGATCACCTGGCAGCGCTCGGCAGCGAAGCGATTGCACGCACCACCACGATCGACGCGCTCGCTCTCGCGGCGGCGCTTTCGCAACCTTGGTGCGACGTCGCACTGTCGGGTGCCGTCACGACGGCACAACTCGACAGCAATGTCCGTGCGGTTCCGCTTGCTAACGAATTAACCGATTGGCCGGATATCGCAGAATCGCCCTCTGACTACTGGGCGGAACGCAGTGCCTTGGCATGGCGATGAACCGTCGAAAGGCTTGTGGCGACGTCCAACGCGCCCTGGAATACCCGGCCAGCCTTTTGAGTAGATTGACCGATGGCCACCGCCGACTCTACGCGAATTCTGGCGATCAATGCCGGTTCATCGAGCCTGAAGGCGACGCTTTATGACATGAGTCTGGCCGAGCGGCAGACGCTCGCCCTCCAGGTTGACCGGATCGGTCAATCGGGCACTCGAATGCGGATCATGGACGGCGACGCCGTCACGCTCCTCGACCGAACCATCGAACTCGACACCCACGAAGCGGCATTGCGTGCGTTTCTCCAATGGCTGCGCGGGCAACAGGCTGAGGTCGCGCCGAACGCCATCGGGCATCGCATCGTGCACGGAGGACGCGCGCTTCGCGCGCCGCACTTCCTGACGGCCGCCGTCCTGAGAGATCTTCAGGAGCTGGTGCCTCTCGATCCCGATCATCTGCCGCAGGCGCTCGGCGTCATCAAGGTGACGACCGACATGTACCCTTCGATTCCGCAGGTGGCTTGCTTCGATACGTCGTTTCACCGCTCCATGCCCCGTGTGGCCCAGATGTACCCGCTGCCGCCACGGTTCGCCGACGCGGGCGTCATCCGGTACGGCTTTCACGGGCTGTCGTGCGAGTTCATCGTCCAGGCGCTGCAGGCGATTGACGCGGGCGAGGCACAGAGTCGAATCATCATTGCCCACTTGGGGAACGGAGCCAGCCTGACCGCGGTCCGCGAAGGTGTCAGCGTCGACACCTCCATGGGATTCACGCCGACCGGCGGAATCATGATGGGTACCCGATCGGGCGATCTTGACCCGGGCGTGCTCGTGCATCTGTTGGAAGCGCAGGGTACAAGTCCTTCTGCGCTGAATCGACTGGTGAATCGCGAAGCCGGTCTTCTGGGAGTGTCGGGCCTCAGCGGCGACATGCGGGACCTGCTCGGCAAGGAGTCGAGCGATCCGCACGCAGCCGACGCGGTCGCCCTGTTTTGTTATCTCGCACGGAAGTCCGTGGGGGCACTCGTCGCCGCACTCGGTGGGCTCGACACGCTGATCTTCACGGCCGGGATTGGAGAACATGCTGCCCCCGTCCGGGAACGCATTTGCGACGGCCTCGAGTTCCTGGGGATCGACCTGGACGCCGAGCGCAACGTCACCCACGCTCCTATCATCTCGCGCGCCGGCAGTCGCGTGGTGGTTCGCGTGATGAAGACCAACGAGGATCTCATGATCGCCAGGCACGTGAGCCATTTGCTGTCGGGAGCTGAGCCTATGCTCTAGCGCACGGGCACGTGCTCAAAAATCGCAGCCCACTCGCAGAAGCGCTTCGCCATCCGGGCCACGGCGATGTCCCGGCTGATGGTGTGCGCACGCCATCCCATCACGGAATCCAGCCATGTCGTCCGACCGACGGCAAAGCCAACGAAGCCATGAACGCCCGCCGCGACCGTGAGCCAGCGCACGACGGCCTGCTCGTCCGACCCGCGTCCCAAAACGATGCAGCCTACGGTTTGGCGTCCGCCGCGGCGTGCCGCTTCGACGGTCCGCTCGCAATCCTCACGACGATCGAGCCCCTCGATCTTCCAGACGTCCGGTTCGACGCCCGCGTTCTGCAGCGCATGGATCGCGCGGATCATCAGCGTCGGACGCAGCTCGCGTTCGTACGCGGCGTGGCTGCCGGCCAAACGCTCGAGTTGTGGGCGTTCCGGCGGCACCAGCAGCTCGAACATGAACAGCCGCTGGGTGCTGGCGAGATACTCCGACAGCCGGCGCAGGCGCTCCACCTGTCGCGCGTTCATCCTCGCATCGCCTTCCGGGTTGTAACGGACCAGCACCTTCGCGAACGTCGGGTTCACCGCCTCGATGTGGCGGGCAAATTCATCGTCGTACTCGAAATCGAACTCGGCCTGGCCGCTCTTCTCGGTCGACACGCAGGTGACGTAGGCGTGGGCCGCGGCGTCGCGGAGAATGGCGGCACCGAACGTCTCGTCGACGAGGATTCCGGTACGATCGCGCACGTCGGTGTCAGCAACGGCCGCCTTGAAACCGTCATAGATCATTTGCTTACTCGCGACGATCTCTACCACCTGGTCGCGCGTCAGCGGCTCCTGCCAGTGGAACACACCGGTGATGTACGAATGCCGATGATCGAACGGGAGGATGTAGAGCGGTTTCTCGTATCCGGTGATCATGGCGTCCACTTCCACTCTTGAATGTCGCGTGTGTCGGCGCCGTGCTCGTTCGCGTACGCGAGGTGTTCCAGAATCTGATCCTGCAGCCAGCCCTTTACGTGCGCGCCGGAGTTCTTCAGTCGGGGCACGCGATCGATGACGTCAATCGCCAAACTGAACCGGTCGACCTGATTCAAAATCGTCAATCCCAGCGGCGTGTTGATGCTGCCCTTCTCTTTGTAGCCGCGGACGTGCATGTTCTCGTGGTTGGCCCGACGGTACGCCAGCTTGTGAATGAGCGCGGGATACCCGTGGAACGCAAAGACGACCGGCTTGTCGGTCGTGAACACGGAGTCGAAGTCGCGGTCCGTCAATCCATGTGGATGCTCAGTCGCCGGTTGCAGTTTGAAGAGATCGACGACATTGACGAATCGAATTTTCAGATCCGGGAATTTCCCGCGCAGGATGGCCGTTGCCGCCAGCGCTTCCGCCGTGACGACATCGCCCGCGCTCGCGACGACGACATCGGGTTCGACGTTCTCGTCCGTGCTGGCCCAGGACCAGATTCCGATGCCCTTTTCGCAGTGCCTCGTCGCGGCCTCGACGTCCAGGTATTGCGGATGGAGCTGCTTGTCCGCGACGATGACGTTCACGTAATCCACGCTGCCCAGACAGTGATCGGCCACGCTTAGCAGACAGTTTGCGTCGGGCGGGAGATAGATACGGGTGACCATTGCGCTCTTGTTCGTCACGACATCGAGGAAGCCGGGGTCCTGATGGGTGAAGCCGTTGTGGTCCTGGCGCCAGACGGTCGAGGTCACCAGCAGGTTCAATGACGGAATCGACACCCGCCATTTCACCTCGGTCTTACACTTCTCAAGCCACTTCGCGTGCTGGTTGACCATGGAGTCGATGA
>DASTZI010000204.1:0-8183 GCA_035764385.1 Vicinamibacterales bacterium | reverse complement strand
GCCCGACAATTCGGCCACGCGCTTGAGGATCGCGTAGCCGTAACTCTCACCCTCCGCCAGGATGGCAAGCACGAGCGGCGTCGCCGATGCCGCGACGAGATCTTTCCCGAGGTCCATACCTAAAACGCTATATACATTGCGCTGCTATGTATGTCAACAGATCGGGAACATTCTCCGAACATCGGCACGACTGGCGGGTTCCCGGATACCGGTGCGATACACGCCCGGTGGGAGTCTGTCGATCGCGGAACGCTCGCCGAACGCATCGCACGCGGGCCGATCTGGCGAAGATGGTTTATCGTTGCGCGAGGACGCCAGACGCGCGCGGCGCACCGCCAGTTTTCACTTGTGTTGACTCTGCGCCTGCACTACGCTCCGACCACTCGGCCAACTCACTATGCCCAATGGACGCTGGACGGATGCCTTCCTGGATGGCATGCGTCAAACGGCAGATCCGCCTGCCGACCGCGCGATTCAGGCCGTCTTCGCAAGCGGCGATCGTGCCGCTGTTCAGGCTGTCCTCGATACGCTCACGAGAAACGACGGCATCGTCCCGGAGGCACTGCCCTCCCCGGTTCACGAGTACCTCGAAGGGCTGCCTGAGATTCCCGCGCCGGAGGAACCGCTCATCATCGAAGGCCAGCGACTCTTCGCCGAGCACGGCCCGGAAATCCTGATGGTGCTGGCCTGTTATTCGTTGCCTGCGGCATATGCATCGCGGAAGGGCGTTCAGGTTCTCTACCGCACCGGGTATCTCGCGCAACGGACCAATATGCGTTTGTTCCAGACGTCGCAGATGGTGATCGACGTCATGACCCCGGGCGGACTTGGACCCAAGGGACGTGGTCGCGTGACCGCACAGAAAGTGCGTTTGATGCACGCGGCGATTCGACATTTGTTGCAGTCCGACCCCGCGAATCCGTGGCCGGTGGAATTCGGCGTGCCGATTAATCAAGAGGATCTTGCGGGCACCCTTATGACGTTCACCCACCTGATTCGCGACGGCCTCGAGAAGCTCGGTGTCGGCGCGCATTGGCCGCCCGGCTACTTGAACGTCTGGCAAGTTGTCGGACGCATTCTCGGGATCGTCGATGACTTGATTCCTGCAAACCCGGAAGAGGCGACCGAGCTGTGCGCGATCATCCAGCGGCGTCAGGTCGATCCATCGCCGGAAGGGCGTGCGCTGACCACCGCGCTGCTCGAGATGATGGCGCACTACTCGCCACCGTTATTCAAGGGAATGCCGGCCGCGCTCGTGCGCCTGTTCCTGCCCGAAACCGTCGCTGATGGCCTCGGTGTGCCGAAGCACCGCCTCGATCAGCAATTGGTGAACCTGGGAGTCCGAGCCGAAGAGGCGCTCGACACACTAACGGGAAGCGATTTGCGACAGCATCATTTCCGCACGTTTGGCACGCATGTCGTCGACATGCTCATCCGCGCTGAATTGGGCGGTCGCCGTCCGGACTTCCGTATCCCGACAGAGCTGCACGACACGTGGCAGCTGTCCTCCAACTGACGGTCGGCGACGGCATGCGCGGAATCCGACCGTGTGCATCTGTGCGAACCGTCGTCACCGTGCTTTTGGTGCTGCTCACCTTGCCTGCCAGGTCCTGGTGCCAAGCGGACGTGTCGACCGCGACCGTCACCGGCACGCTGACCGATCAGATGGGCGAGCGTATGCCGGACGCGTCGGTCGTTCTCGTCTCGACCGAGCGCGGCACCGTGCGAAACGCAACAACGGACAACGCCGGCATCTATCGCCTGTCTCTCATCGATCCAGGCACCTACGACCTTCAATTCGCGGCACCTGGATTTGCGACGCGGACCATGCAGATACAACTCAACGTCGGACAAGTGGCCGTCGTTGACGCACAGTTGCCGGTCGCCGGCGTCGTCGAGCAAGTCGTCGTCACGGCCGCGGAGCAATTGATCGATGTGCGCCGCACTCAGCAAGCAAACGTTGTCGCCAGCCGGCAGGTCGAATACTTGCCGAACGTGCGCCGCGACTTTACGCCGTATGTACTGATTCTTCCGGGTGTCAGCGACCCCGAAGCCGCCAGAGCCCAGAATCCGGGCATGGCGTGGCCATCCACCGGCTTTGCGGTTGGCGGCGGAAACGGGCACGCCAATCTCCTGACATTGGATGGAGGTGAGCACGAATACGGGACGGGCGTGTACCGAACGCCGCTCAACGTCGAGACAATCCGCGAGTTTCAGGTCAATAGAAACGCCTTTGCCGCGGAGTTCGGGTTCACGTCAGGCTCCGCCGTCAACATCGTCACCAAGAGCGGGACCAATCGAATGTCTGGTGACGCGTACAGCTATTACCGATCCGACGGACTCGCGGCGCGCGGCTACTTCGACCCGCCCGACTCAAGTGCATACTTCCAGACGGTCACCGCCGGTGCGACGCTTGGCGGGCCGCTCGTCCGAAATCGCCTGTTCGCGTTTGGCGCGTATGAAGGGTGGAGAGCGGATCGGACGCGGTCGAAGCCCTATCTCGACAACGTTGAGATCTATGGGCCGACCTCGACTCCATCCGCAAGTATTGGCCTTCGGTCGCAGCAGGCGTATCTAGCGCAATTGGCCGCGTCCAACGACGCCAATGTGCGTCGGATCGCCGCCAACCTGCGACAAGCCCTCACAACGACGAATTACCCGGCGACGATGGCCCTTTTGAGGCAGAACTCGGGTGATATCACCGCAAAGGATCGGCGACATTACACAATGGGCCGGGTCGACTACCAGTCCGACAGCGGGGATACGATCACAGGTCGCTTCACCAGTTTCCGATCCACGACCGATGGAAGCTTCACGGTGGACGCGCCGCTGCAGGCGCCAAGCAACGGCATCATCATTCGAGCACCCGACTATGCCTTCCTGGGGACGTGGTCGCGCGTTCTGAGCAACTCGTCGGTCAATCAGACACGCGTGCAGTTCGCCCACAACGACTCGGTCATCGACCCGGTTTCGACACAGGGTACGTCGATCAATATCGATGGCGTCGCCACGTTTGGTCGCTATGCGACTGCCCCGTTCGCGATACGACAGAAACGCTATCAGTTCGAAGACGTGTTCTCATCCTATCGGTCCGGCCACACATTGAAGATTGGCGCGTCATTCAGACCAATCGATTACAACGTCCGTCACGAGCTCTGGTTCTCGGGAGACTGGACGTTTGCATCCGGAATCTATCCCATCCTGGTCGCCGTTCCTCCGGCTGACCAGCCGACGCTTGCGCTCGTCAACCTCACCACCATCGATCCACTGGCCGGTACACCGTACGCTGTGACGGGTCCCCCGGCGGCCGCGCTGACTGGACTGCAGGCGTTCAACCTGGGACTTCCGTTCCTCTATCGTCAGGGTGTGCACAATCCGGAGTGGTCGGGGTGGGCGCACTACCTTGGGTCGTTTGCACAGGATTCGTGGGACGTCTCTCGACGTTTCACGCTCGACTACGGGATGAGATTCGATATCGATGCGGAGCCTGCACCGCTGCAGCGCCACACTTATGTGTCTCCGCGAGTCGGAGCCGCCTGGGATGTGTCGGGGACGAAGCAAACGGTGATTCGGGCCGGTGGTGGCCTGTTCTACGCGCCGATCGGCGTGCAGGTCCCATACTTCGGGGCGCTGCTCGACGACAGCGGGCGGTACATCAATCAGATCTTCAAGACGCCGCTCGATGGCGCGCAATCTCCGGCTGCACTCTGGGGTGTCGGATCAGCGTTCGGCAGATTGCCCAGCGGCGCGCTCTCGGAAGCCGACCTCCGCGCGTTCGGCGTAGCGACAGGCCCTGGGGCTCCCGGCCGCGTCATCTTCGAAGTCGATCCCGCCTACAAAAATCCGTACACGATTCAGGCAAGCGTCGGCATCTCGCACCAGATCGCCGACGATGTGGCCGTCGAAGTCGCGTATCTCTCGTCTCGGGGTCGTCATCTCGGCCTCAGTCGCGAGATGAATTACCGCGAGACGGGCGTCGTGGATCCGCTGCTCGGTCCGCAGTACATCGCCATCGACCCAACGATCGTCGAACGCAACGTCGCAGCGTCGATCGGAGCGTCCATCTACAACGGAATGACGGTATCTCTGACCCGTACCTACAGCCGGAATTATCAGTTCCAGGTGAACTACACCCTGAGCCGGCTTGAGGACGACGTGACCGATGTCGACTTCGGACTGTCGGCGTTCATGCCGACGCGCCTCGATCGGGAGTGGGGGCGATCGGTGTTCGACGTCCGGCACAATGTCGTGGCGCATGCAGTTCTGCAGACGCCGGCATGGGATGGTCGCGGAACCATGTTGCGTGCCCTGGGGCGCTTGAGCATAGCTCCCGTATTTCGCGCGCGCAGCGGTGGCCCGTTCACGCTGCGGATCGGACGCGACATCAACGGAGATACCCACTCGAATTACGATCGTCCGTTTCAGGCGGACAGGAACACGGGGCACGGCCCGGCGTTTGCCCAGCTCGACCTGCGATTGTCGCGGGAATTTTCAGCGGGCCGTGAACCCGCCCGATGGGAAGTCATCGTCGAGGCGACGAACCTGACGAACCGGACCAACTTCATTGCGGTCAACGACGTGGTGGGTACCGATCCGCAACATCTGAGCGGTCCCTTCGATCGCAAAGGTGTGAAGGGTGCATCACGTTTCACGCCGCTGGCGTTCAACGCGGCCGCGCCAAGCCGGCAGGTGCAGGTTGGCGTCAAGCTGCGCTTTTAGATGCTGAAATTCACGTTTGGTGAGCTCTGTCGAGGCAGATATGACTTCTGTAACCGATCGAATCGATCGTCTGGTCGGTGAGGCGCGCGACAAGGTGCAGGCGCTCGAGCACGAATGGATTCTGTTCGTGCGGTGGACGGATCTGCTCCTGGCGAGTTGGCCCGTGGCAGCCGAGCAAGTACGCCCGCTCGTTCCAGGCGGGCTGGACATCGACACCTTCGATAACACGGCGTGGCTCAGCATCGTCCCCTTCAATGCCGTGGACATGCACTTCCGCGACCTTCCGCCCATTCCAGGGCAGGCAGATTTCTGCGAACTGAACCTGCGCACGTACGTGCGAATGGGAGACGTGCGGGCGGTGTTCTTTCTGTCGCTGGACTGTCCTGGAAAGCTGGCGGATCTCATCGGCGCGCACCTCTTCGACTTGCCGTTCAAAGAGGCTCGCATGCAAATCACGCCGGCGGGGTCCGGCTATCACGTCGATTGCCAGCGACTGCCGGCCGATGGCGTCTCTCCGGCGTTCGTCGCCGATTACGCGCCGACAGGATCTGCGGCCACACCCGCCGCTGGCACTCTGGAGGATTTTCTGACGTCGCGCTTCACCCTGTTCGTCGGCGAACGCAGCGGCCGGTTGTTGCGGGCCGATATCGCGCACGAGCCCTGGATGGTGCAGCCGGCCACGCTGTCGATCGAGATGAACACGTTTCCGCACACAGCAGGGCTCACGCTCGCAGGCGCATCACCGCACGCGCTGTTTGCGGCGAGCACCGATACGCTGGTCTACCCGCCAACTCACGTCGCATTCAACTAGCGCGGAGGCTGCATGGCACATTTCGCGTTCCTCACAATCTGGCGTCTGAAAACGCCTCTCGCGCCGGTGTGGGCGTGTGTGAACGATTACGAGCACTGGCCGGACTGGTGGAAAGGTGTGGAGCAAGTCGACATCGTCAGGCGTGGCGCGGCAGACGGGGTCGGCACCTTCGCGAAGGAGGTCTGGAAGAGTGCGCTTCCGTACCGGCTGCGGTTCGACATCACCGTCACCAAGGTGATCCCGATGCAAGTAATCGAGGTCTCTTCAGACGGTGCCTTGCGGGGCACCGGTATCATGCGGTTTTCGACGGAAGGCGACGAGACGATCGTGCGGTTCAACTGGGACGTGGACACGACGGAGTGGTGGATGAACCTGATCGCTCCGGTCGCCGCACCACTTTTTCGCTGGAATCACGCCGTCATCATGAACTGGGGCGCGAAGTCTCTCGCCGAACGCCTCAACGTGCAACTTGTCCAAACACAAGAGAGCTGACCATGTCCCTTCTCAACGATGTCGAGGACCGTCTCAAGCCGTTGTTTGACGCGCTGGCGCATCCGCCATCATCGGATCCGAACAAGTGGCTGATGATCGAGCACGAATCAAGTTTGATCTTCGCGAGCTGGCCTGTTCCGGCCGAGCAGCTGCGTTCGCTGGTGCCATCTGCGCTCGACATCGACACGTTTCAGGGGACGGCATGGGTCACGATCGAGGCCCTGCAGAGCTCCGCGGTCCGATTCCGGGAGCTTCCAATTCCGGCGACTCCGCTCGACGGCATCGAGACGAATGTCCGCACATATGTTCGGTATCAGGGTCAGCGCGGCATCCTGTTCCTCTCGCTCGATTGCCCAGGTTTCCTCGGATCGACGATGTCGCAGGTGCTGTTCAAGTTACCGTTTCATGAAGCAGACGCGACGCTGACGCTCGACGGCGACAACTACCATATTGAATCGATCCGGATCGAGAAGTCGGCTGCGCCGCCGCAGTTTGCGTTGTCCGGACGAATCACCGGCGACCCGGCGATCGTCGCCGCTGGATCCCTCGACGACTTCCTCCTCAATCTCACGTGTCTGTTCGCGGTCACACCTGACGGCGACTTGTACCGCGGCGAGGTGGCCCATCGGCCCAGAGTCATACAGTCGATCGATGCCGTGATCCCCACCAACACGCTCGTCGCGGCCGCCGGGCTCACGCTGCCAAACCAGCCACCGATCGTGCGCTACTCACCCGGAGATGATTCGCTAGCCTGGCCTCTCGAACGCCTCGCAACGGGCGTCGGTACTGCCTCAGCGGGGGCGCCAACCTCGTAGCGTTCCCGTCCACGTCGGAATCAATGTGTCTGCGCGATGCCGGCGAGGAGGCCTCGCGCCTTCGCCAGGTCAGGGATGACCAGCCGCTCGCCATCGAACTCGACACAGCAGGCAGCCATCAGCGCACGAGCTTCTACGACACGACCCGACGCGACGAGATGTTCGAACAAAGTGGTGGCCGTCCGCAGCGCCCAGTATCGAGCACCCGGTTCATCGGCGTGGCGAAGGGATTCGCGGAGTGTTGCGTCGGCGTCCGCGCGCGAGTCGTTGCCCGCGTCCGATCTTTGAAGGGCAATTGACGCCTTCAGGCGAAGCAGCTCGGGAAACATCAGCATTTCGCCGGTTGCGCGACACAGGTCGAGCCCATCATCGGCGGCGCGGTCCGCCTCGTCGAAACGGGTTTGCCTGAGGAACACGTCCGCAAGACTGGCTTTCAAACCCGCGACGTTGAGGCGAAAGCCGATGGCCGCGCACCGGGCGAGACTCTCGGCGATGTCGCGCTCCGCGGCCGTGAGATCGGCGTTGGCACGCAGGAGTTCGACTCTGGACCGGAGGACCGGCAGCCACATGGCTTGAGCGCTTGGATATTGTTCCAGCACGGACGCAAACTCATTGAAATACCTGAGGGTATCCTCGAGACGTCCGCTTCGGAACGACAGGTCCACGCAGCGCGGCAGGACGATGAGGAGCGTCACCGGGTGGTTAGCCCGATGCGCAAGGGCCAGCGCCTCTCCAACAAGGTCGAGTGCCTCGCCAAAGCGGCCGCTGACGAAGAGGCATTTTGCCAACTCGCTACGTGCGTAGGCGGATGGATTCAGCCACAAGAGCTTTGTCAACAGCTCCTGATCGCAGCGTTCGGCAAGATCGATCGCTTCTCGAAAGTGGGACATCGCCTCGTCAAGTCGCCCCAGATAGTCGCTCGTGGTCGCGACCTGAAGATGAGCACCTGCCGCCAACGTATCGTCGCCCATGGCACGTGCCTGACGAAGACATTCGCCCGCCACCTCGCGCGCCCGTCGGCAGTCGCCCGCTCCCAGATGCGACCAGACGTGGACGAGGAGGACTCGAAAGATGGCCTGCTGTTGACCTAAACGGTTCGCAATCTCGCGTGCCGCATCGAAGGCGTTCATCAGCTCTCCCGCCCGGTGCGTCGGCGAAGAGTTGAGGGCCTCGACGAGGGCGAGTCTCAACGCAAGTTCACGACGGTCGCGTTCCTCGCCGGGCGGCAGGCGATCGAGAAGCTCGAGTCCTCGCCGCGCCAGCGTGTTGGCCTCAATCAACGCCCCCATTCGCATGGCGGCGGTCGACGCCATGAGGAAATGCTGCGTCGCCAGCGCGAAATCACG
>DASTZI010000203.1:0-21867 GCA_035764385.1 Vicinamibacterales bacterium | reverse complement strand
CGTGATCGGTGTGCAGGTCCCGTGGATTGTTGGCTCCGGCGTGACGACGCAGAATGCGCAAAATGCCGACGGACAGCAGGTGGTGCTTCGTGAATCGCTTCTCGACCGGCAGCAGCATCGCCAGCTGTCTGGCGTGGCGATCTATCCGTTGAGCCGTGCGCGTCGCATCGAGATGAGTGCCGGCGTTGACGCCGCCAGCTTCTCACGTCAGGTGACGACGCAGACGTTTTCAGCAACGACGTTTCGACGCATTGGGGAGTCCACCAGCGAGGCATCGTCGGCGCGCAACGCGACGTCGTTCGTGACGGCCGCGGCGCTGGTGCACGATACGACGGTGTTCGACGCAACGGGGCCAACCATGGGCGAGCGGTACCGCGCATCGATCGGCACCATGGTCGGCGACCTGAACGTGACCACTGCAAGCGGCGATTACCGCCGGTATTTTGCGCCGAGCGATCGGTTGACAATCGCGGCGCGTCTCCAGCAGGTGAGCCGCCTCGGGCGTGACGCTGCGGATCCGCGGCTGCTGCCGCTGGTCTGGACACCTCGAGACATCGTGCGCGGCTACACACGTGATTCCGTGGCCGAGCGCGCGTCGCACGTCTCGATCGTGAACCTTGAAGCCCGGACGCCGCTGGCCGCCATCATCGGGCGTACTGCTGGCGATCGGCTGCTGCCGGTCAGCCTCTTCGTGTTTTCCGATTGGGGACGGTTCGCGGCGCCACAGACGCTCGCCCTCCCGTCGGCGTCGCGGCAGTTGTGGAGCGCCGGTTTCGGAGCCCGCGTGAATGCCGCAGGTTTCGTCTTCGAGTTCAATGGTGCGCGTACGCTCTCGCCCTTGCCGGGATGGCATTTCGTCGTGAACTTCCGTCCGGGTTTCTAACCGCCCGATAGGCATCGGGCCGAACCGGGTTCGCGTGTCCTCGCGCGAGTCCGGTGTGCTCGAGCGTTCGTCCCTGCACAGCATGCGAACTGGCCTGCGATCAAAGAGTTGCGAAAGGTCACAGCTTTGCAGGGTCGATACGCATGAAAGTCCTGCACAGCTTCCATGCCGTCGTCGTGTGCTGTCTCGCGATCGGCGCTCTCGCGGTGACCGCGAAGGACAGCTCGGCCCAGTACTTCGGACAGAACAAAGTCCAATATCGAAATCTCGACTTCAAGGTGCTCCGCACCGAGCACTTCGACATTTACTTCTACCCGGAGGAGCGCGCCGGAACGGATATCGCGGCGCGGATGGCGGAGCGGTGGTACGCGAGGCTCTCGAAGTTCTTTCATCATGAGCTGCGCGGGCGCCAGCCGCTAATCCTCTACTCCTCGCCGACCGACTTTCAGCAGACCAACGTCATACCCGGCGACCTTGGCGAAGGCACTGGAGGCGTCACCGAACCCATTCGGCGCCGCATCGTCCTGCCGCTTGCCGGGCCGCTCGGCGACACGGATCACGTCCTCGGGCACGAGCTGGTGCATGCGTTTCAGTTCGACATCACCACGCCGATCGGTGCGCCAGCAGGGGAGAACGGTGCGGAACGCCTCCCTCTCTGGTTCATTGAAGGCATGGCGGAGTACCTCTCGCTCGGCCCCGTCGATCCCAATACCGCAATGTGGATGCGCGATGCGGCACGGCAGGAACGGCTGCCCGCGATCAAGGACCTCGACAACCCGAAGTACTTTCCCTACCGCTGGGGACAGGCGTTCTGGGCGTATGTGGGCGGCACATACGGCGACGATCTGATTCCGCTGATGTTGTCGACTGCCGGCGCGGCGGGCGACATGAATATGGTCACCAAGAAGGTGCTCGGCGTTGACACGAAGGAACTGTCAGAGGCGTGGCACGCATCCATTCATCAGACCTACGACCGAATCCTGGCGGCGACGACGCCGCCGTCCGGCGCCGGACGTCCGGTCATCAGAGGCACCGAGCAGAGCACCGGCATGAACGTCGGCCCGGCGATCAGCCCGGACGGAAAATGGATCGCATTCCTCTCCTCGCGAGGACTGCTCTCCGTCGATCTCTACATTGCGGATGCGGCCACTGGCGACGTGGTCCGCAAGCTGACGAGCACGGCCACCGACCCGCACGTGTCCAGCATCGAATTCATTTACTCCGCGGGAACGTGGGACAGTGAGAGCAGGCAACTGGCGATCGCCACGGTCGCATCAGGACGTCCGGCGCTTGCGATTTACAACGCGCTGAATGGCCACAAGGAGCGTGAGATTTCAGTCGCAGGCGTCGATCAGATCCTGAATCCCACGTGGGCGCCCGATGGACATGCCATCGCCTTTTCCGGACTGAGTCAGGGATTGAGCGACCTGTACGTGTATGACCTGACGGGCTCGCGGCTGCAGCGTCTCACCAACGATGCGTACGCGGAGCTGCATCCGGCCTGGTCGCCCGACAGCCGAACCATCGCATTTGCGACGGACCGATTTACGACGAATCTCGACACGTTGGCGATCGGGCATTACGAGTTGGCGACGATCGACGCGGCCAACGCCCACGTGCAACGCGTCCAGACGTTCGCCGGCGCCGACTCGATCAATCCGCAATGGTCGCGCGATGGCCGGCAGCTGTATTTCATTTCCAACCGGAACGGCATCGCCGAGCTGTACACGGTCTCGGTGGGAGACGGCGAGCTAGCGCAACTGACCAACGTCTCCACGGGGACGAGCGGCATCACCAGCTCCAGCCCGGCGTTGTCTGTCGCGGGCATGCGCGACGTGGCTACGTTCAGCGTTTACAACGACGGGAAGTACGACATCTACGCGATTGATGCGGCGAGCAGTCGATCGCCCGCGGCCGAGCAGATCGAAAACGCGGCTAGCCTTCCGCCGGCCACGCGCAAGCAGAGCGATGTCGCGACGATGCTCGCCGATCCGTCTTTTGGTCTGCCACCGTTACAGCGGGAGGCGCAGACGCAGGTCACCGACTACAAGCCATCGCTGGCGCTCGAAGGGATCGGGCAGCCGTCGGTCGCGGTGGGCGTGAACCGGTTCGGGCCGAGCATCGGCGGAGGTCTGTCGTTCTATTTCAGCGATCTGCTTGGCAATCACACGCTGGTCACTGCCGTGCAGCTGAATTCGGGGATCGGCAATAACTTCAGCCTGAAAGACACCGCGGCGGAAGCAGGCTACTTCGATCAGTCACACCGCTGGCAATGGGGCGTCATCGGCGGACAGGTGCCGTACCTGAGCGGAGGCGTCAGCTCCACGTCCGGCGTCGCGCCGCAGGCGGGCGCTGTGCAGGTCGACCAGTTCATCATCGATCGTCAAACGGAACAGAGCGCGTCGCTCATCACCGCGTATCCATTCGATCGCGCGCGCCGCGTGGAATTCCAGGCGGGAACGACGCGTGTCTCCTTCGATCGGCGCGTCGAGACAACCGTTTCTTCGCTGACGACAGGCGCCGTCCTCTCCGATGACGTGACGAACGCCGAGACGCTGGCGCCATCGCTGAACCTGACGAACACGACGGCCGCATACGTCTACGACACGTCTGTCTTCGGTGCGACGAGTCCGATCTCAGGGCAGCGCTACCGGCTCGAAGCATCACCGACGTTCGGCGCGCTGACCTTTACGAACCTGCTCGTCGACTATCGGCGATATCTGATGCCGGCGCCGTTCTACACGATTGCGGCGCGCGTGGTCCATGACGGTCGCTACGGCAGCGGTGGCGAGGATCAGCGTCTGTTCCCGATGTACATCGGATACCCGTCGCTCGTACGCGGCTACGACATCAATACGTTTGGCCCGTCTGATTGCGTGCCGAGCGCAGTGAGTCAATGTCCGGCATTCGACCGCCTGCTCGGCAGCCGCATGCTGGTGGGCAATCTTGAATTCCGGTTCCCGCTGCTTCGCCCGTTTGGCGCCACCTCACGGATGTATGGACCGGTGCCGATCGAAGTGGCGCTGTTTGCCGACGGCGGCGTCGCCTGGAACAGCGGTCAGAAGCCGGCGCTCTTCGGAGGCTCGCGCGACGGCGTGTCATCGGCGGGTGTGGCGTTGCGCGCAAATCTGTTCGGCTACGCTGTTGGACAGTTGGACTTCGCCCGACCGTTTCAGCGGCCGGGAAGCGGCTGGGTCGTTCAGTTCAATCTTTCGCCGGGATTCTGATGTGCGAGCGGTGCGAAAGGTGCAACCGGTGCGAGGCGTGCGAAAGTGCGACGGGAGCGAATGCGACACCTATTGCACCCATTGCACGTCTCGCACCCCTCGCACCCGTTTAGTTCGCCAGATCTGACCAGAGCTGGCACCAATCGGACAGATGTGAGGCTGCTTTCGTTTCCTCCTGTCGACGATCGACGATTGATGTCGGCGCGATGTTCATCCACGCCGACGGAATCGGTTGCGCGCATGTCGCGAAATAGGATCCAGGCGGCGCCGATTCCACGCTGTTGCTGAAGATGGCAATCGGCGCGTCGCGGTTACCCGCGCCGTCCACGTTGATGCCGATCTTTGCGCCCTTCACGGTGTTGTCATGCAGCTCGCCGCCAATGATGTTGGCGGTCGAATCCCACGGACGTGGGCCGACCTGAATGCCGAAGGTGCAGAGCTGAGCACCGCAGTCGATGGTGTTGTTGGCGATCGCCGCGCCGCGGAAGTCGCCACTGGAGGCGCGATCGTCGGAATTGAAGGTGTGGAGCATCAGACCTGCAAACGCCGGCTGCGTCTGTTGCCGGATCGCGTTGTGCTCGACGCGCGAATCGACGCCGTAGCCGATGATCAGCGCGACGTCGGAGTTGTCCTCGAACATGTTCTCGCGAATCGTCGAACGTGGGGCGGACAGCAGCGTCAACCCGTCCGACCACATGCTGCGCGTTTTGGCATCGCCATTGGACAGGAACGCGTTGCGCTCGATCGTGGCGTTCGCGCCGGTCCAGACCATTCCCGTCCCGCACACAGCATTCCTGGAGACCACATCGTCAACGCTGCACCCGTCGCACTCGAGAACGCTGGCGTTGAACCCGTACGTGTTGTCGCCGTTCACACAGAAGCGGGCCGCCGCGGACTGGGTACGTTCCGCCCGATTGCCGTCGATGACGAGGTGTTCCAACCTGACGTTTGCCGTCGAGCGCACGACGAGCAGCCCCCATTGATCCCCAAGGTCGGGTGCGGCGACGAGCACCGCGCACCGGTCTGGTGCAGCGACGCACGAGGGGGCGCCAGCGGTGCCCACAGTGCGGAGGGTGAGCGGGCTGGATATGACGATTTGGTGACTCAGGAGGTATTTCCCGGCCGGAATTTCGACAGCTGAGAACGCCGGTGCCCGATCGATGCACGCCTGAATGGCGTCGGCGGTGGGCACATTCTCCTGGCCGTCCGGCTCGCAGGCGATCGGGGACCCCGGCTCCCCTTGAGGCGCCGCGTGCAGGCAAACCGCGGCCATCGTAAGGACGATCGCGACGACCAGTTCCGCACGGTTGAGCCGGCGCGGGCCCTGCATGACCGATTATCAATCCTTCCCGTTCACTCGGACGAAGTGCGATACTGCGTAGCCGTTATGCCGCCGCTGCACCTCGCAACGTGCGAAACGAGAAGGACGCGCTATGGCGAACACGACCGGAACGATCAAACGCCTCACTGACAAAGGATTCGGATTCATTGCCGCTCCGGATGGAGTCGAATATTTTTTCCATCAGTCGGCGTGCCAGGGGACACGATTCGACGACCTGCGCGAGGGCCAGCGCGTATCCTTCGATGTCAGTCAGGGGCCGAAAGGGCCGCGTGCGGAGAATGTGAAGCCGGCCTGAACAACTCGGGGGCGGCCGAGCGGCCGCCCCTTCTTGCGGATGCGAAGTGATCGAGGGCGTCCGCGCGATTCACCGCGGCGATCGCCCGGCGGCGCCACCCTGGGGCACGATGTTCGCAATGGTACACTCGTCGCCAGGTGCACACGCCCGCCCCGAACAAGGTCGAGGCGCCAATCCCGAGTGGCGTAGAGCGGTCTCTCTCGAGCAAGTTCGCGCATCTCCTGGTCCTGCTCGTCTTCACGGGCCTCTTCACGTGGCTCTTCGCGCGGTTTTTCCTGCGGCCGTTGTATCTGGCCGAGAGCGATCTGTACGAGAACGGTCTGCCGATTTTTCTGTCGCCGATCTGGAAGTGGTCGAGCTTCGAATTCAGCGGCTTGCCAGTACTCGCCGACCCCGCCAACTTCAATTTTTATCTGCCGAACGTTGTCTTCGGAGAAGTCCTGAAGTCGTGGACGGCCGTCGTGATGTCAGGTCCATTGCTCGCGGCGTGTTTGACCTACGCATACGTCTTCACGCTGACGCGCTCGAAGACGGCGGCGATGTTCGCGGGGCTCGCCTATGGGCTGTCGGAGGAAATGCTCGAGCGCCTGCGGCATATCAACCACGTGCATGTGATCGCATGGCTGCCGCTGATCGTGCTTTCGCTGGATCGGCTGCGCGTGTCCCCATATTTGTGGCGCTGGGTTGCAATTGGCGCGTTTGCGGTTGGTAACTGCATCCTCGCGGGCCATCCGCAGCCCGCGATGTATGTCATGTATTGCGCTGGCCTGTATGCACTGGTCGGCATATTCGCCAACAGCTCGGCGCGAACCCTGAACTTCGAATCCCGAATCCCGAATCCCGAGTCCCGTCTCCGATGGCTCGGAGCGACCGCCGCCATGTTTGGCCTCGGCATTCTGATGTCCGCGGTGAAGGCGCTGCCGCTGATCGAAGCGCGAACGCTTGTCATTCGAAGCGCGGGGTTGACATTCACGCGCTTCGTCGGACCCTCGCTCACGGCGCCACAGGCATTCTCCTTCGTCTTTCCCACCATCCTTCACGGACCGACGACCGAATTGCCAACCTACGTTGGCATCGCGACCTTGTTGCTCGCGCTGATTGGCATCTCCCGCGTGCGGAAGGATTGGCGAATCGCATTCTGGCTGGTCATGGCCCTCGTGGGCATTGGCATGGCGCTCGGCACGTCCACCCCGCTCGTCAGCGTCGCGTACTACGTTCCGCTCTATTCATGGTTCAGGAACCTGTCGCGTCACATGTTCTTGTTCGCGTTCGGCGCGAGCGTGCTCGCCGGGTTTGGCCTCGCTGCCCTGCAGCGCCGCGAAGTGTCGCCGCGCGCGTTTCGCGTCGTTCTTCTCGTTCTGTCTGTTGCGATGGTGACTGGCGCGCTGTTGATTCGCGCATTTCCGAGCTCGTTCCCGCTCGAAGGCCCGCACGGCGAGCCAGGTCCAGGTGTGCTGTCGGTGCTGAGCGTGGGAGTGTGGATCCAGTTCATCGTGCTCGGAGCGGCGGCGGCCGCAACCGTCTGGGTGATGAGGCGCCGGTCGCCAGTCGCGTACGGTGCGCTGATGGTCGTGCTCGTCATCGATCTGCTCAACGCGCTGCCGTACGACATCAAAGCTGACGGCATCGAGTACTACGCCCTCACAGCGGAGCAGACGCAGCCAAGCGTTCACGCGCAAGCGATCGGGCGCGACCTCGAACCGACGCATGCGCGCGCGCTGGCCATCGGCGGCACGCACGTGGACGAGCTGCTGCCGGGGACCTTCGCGCGCGCCTGGCGCATCCCGATCGCCGGCGGCTATGGGGCCATGCTGCTCGATCGGGTGTCGCGTCTGGCGACGATGGGAGCCAACGGGGAAGTACGGCCTGGAGTGCTGGCGGACGAGGACCAGACGCTCGATCTGCTTGCGGTGAAAGACGTCATCGTGAACGCGCCGCAATTGGCCGACCAGGAGCGGCAGCATTGGCTGTACGGCAGTGAACGATGGCGCGAAGCAATGCATTTCCGAACCTCACGCGAAACGGATCGCGGCATGGACGAGAACATCAAAGGCGAGACGGAGGTGATGGTCTTCGAGAATCGTCGCGCGCTGCCGCGTGCCTGGATGGCGGAGACCGTGACGGCGATGACCGAGGCCGAGGCGATTCGTACTGTGAAGACGTCCCGGTTTCCCGATGGCACTGCGTTCGACGCGCGCCGCGTTGCGCTGGTGGACTCGTCGCTCGTTCCGCCGAAGTTGACGTTTTCGCCGGGTGCATCGGCGGTGAGCGTCGATCGCGTTGGAGATGGTGACATCGAGTTGCGCGTGACCAGCCAGGGTGGCGGCTTTCTCGTCCTGAGCGAGAATGCGTATCCGGGCTGGCGCGCCCGCATCGACGGATCCGAAACGCCGATCTACCGCGCCGATGTCACGCTGCAGGCGATCGTCGTTCCCCCGGGCACCCATCGCGTCGATTTCACGATGGAGTCGCGATCGTTGCGATGGGGACTGTTGACCAGTGGGATCAGCACCATCATCTGCGTGGTGTTGCTTCTGGGCAGCTGGGGCAGGGCGCGCGCAACGAGCCCGCAACAACGGGTGGAGCCGACATGAGCGGAGTGTTTGACATCAACGCGATCGCGAGCAGGTTTCCGGCGAGTGCAGAGACGATGCTCATCGACACGCGCCTCACGGACGAACAGGAGGCGAGCTGCCGCGTCTTCCGGATTTACGTGGACGTTCCGGCGCACTATCACAAGACGTGCGATGAATACCTGTTCGTGGTCTCCGGCCGTGGCATGTTCAGGATTGGCGAGATGGACTGGTTCGAGGCAAAGGCCGGGCAGTTGATCTTTTTCAAGAAGAGCACCGTCCATGCGATCACGCTGCTCGATGAGCAGCCGCTCGTGTTTCTGGCAGTGGACACGCCGCGGCGGGATCCGAAGGACATTCACTTCGTGAATCCCGCGGACGGGACGCCGGAGACGTTTATCCAGACGAGAAAAATCTATTGAGGAAGGGCCGCCCAATTGCGAAGGGCCGCCTAAAGGCGGCCCCTACGTACTCAGCGGCCCAACGTACTCAGCCTATCGATTCGATGCGGTCGTCGTCGCGCGCGGAATCGTTTTCCCGAAGACCTCGATCGTGCCGAGGTGAATATATCCGCCGGTGCCATGGCCGCTGCCCGGCATCAGATCGGCGAAGCCAACCTCGTCGACCTTCGTCAGATCGGGATTGACGACCCAGATTTCGTTGTTCGGATTCGCAGGGCCGGCGCCGCGCCCGCCGTTCACCGTGACGACGCGCATCGGGTCGAGACGAATCCAGCGGACGTCAGAGAGTGCGACCTCTCGCGTCGCCAGCATTGGCACCGACGCGTCAGCATGATCGCCCACGAGCATCGTTCCGTCGGCGAGCTTCACGACCGGACGGACGACGTGGAACCCGGAGGTCTTGACCATCCAGCGGATTTTTCCGAGGCTCGACATGTCGAGCATGTTGTTCTTCTGTTTGAACGTGATCGCGAATGGGCCCTCGCACTCGCCGGACCAGGCGCTGAAGGGCGTGTTCTCGCTTCCCACGGTGCCTGACGTGAGCAGCTTCTTCGCCGCTTCGCCGTACCAGTGCACTTCGACATTCGGGTCCGCGACGTTGCCCTGAACGATCGGCACCTGGCCGGTCTGTCCTTGCGGCTGGACCCATTCCACCTTGAAGGCGGCGGGCGCCGTCGACGCGCGTGCGGCCCCTGTGCCGCCTGCGGCGCGCTGTCCCTGCGGCGTCTGCTGGGCCAGTACGAATCCACCCCAGAGCACTGCCAGGGCGCATGTCCACCCTATCGATTGGACGGAAAGAGATCGCATAGTTGCCTCCAGGCCGCGCGGGCCGATCGTAAATGCCTGGAGTGTATCCGAAATGGCGCAGTCGTTCGAGGCGTTTGGGTCGTTCGAGTCACTCGTTCGAATCGTTCAAATCGCTCGAATGCTTCAGGTTCATCACCTGAACGCCGCGAACGATCCGAACGACCCGAACGATCCGAACCTTTACGGCGCCGTCGTGTAATCGCCGCTGGCCGTCTGGTTCTGGCCGCCGGCGACACTGGAGCCCTCGCCCGATGCCGTGTTCTGGCCGCCGCCATTCACGCTCGAAACGAATCCGGCCGCTGCGTTGTAGATACCAGCGGTGACGCTCGAGTAATTCCCGATCGCCTGATTGCTGTTCCCGCCGGTCACCGAACTGGCATCGCCTTGAGCGTAACTGCCGAAGCCACCGCTGACGCTCGAGACCTGGCCGAGGGCCCAGTTCTGATAACCACCGCTGACACTCGCGCCAAAGTTGAACGCGCCGTTCGAGTATCCGCCGCTGACGGCGCCGGCATTGACGCCAACGTAGTTGAAGAAGCCGGCGAGGAACCCGCCGTTTGCATCGAACCGGTGCCCGTCGCCGACGATGAGATTGTGCGAACCCGTGCGTGCGGACGACACATCAGCGTGGCCGAGATCATCGTTATATCCGACGATTAGGTTGCCGTGGCCATTGGCCAGATATGACGCCGTGCTGAACGTCGGCGTCGAGTGGTCGTACTGAACGGGTTCTCCGTTACGGACATGCAGGTTGACGCCCGTCAGGATCACATGCGGTCCAACCAGACCGTTAATCGTTCCCGTCTGGACGCTGAGATACGGCGCCAGATCGAGCAGCTGCTGCGGCACGCTGCCGCCGCCACCACCGCCGCCGCCGGTCTGTTGAATCGAATTGATGTTGTTCTGGAGCGTGGCGTCGCCAGCCTGCCGGGCCGCGGCCTCGGTGTTCACGGCCGTATCGGTATACAGGGTGGCCGATGCCAGCGTCGTGGCATCGCCCTGCTGCCGGGCGCCCGCTTCGCTGTTGACGTTGTTCTGCAGCGTCGTGTCGGCGGCCTGCCGTGCCGCCGCCTCGTTAGCGACGTCGGTTTGCAGCGAGTTGCCGGCTGCCGCGCGCGCAGCCGCTTCGGCGTTGATGTTGTTCTGCAGTGTCGTGTCCGCTGCCTGCCGCGCAGCGCTCTCGGTATTGATATTGGCCTGCAGGGCCGCGTCGGCTGCCTGTCGCGCCGCGGCTTCATTGTTCACGAGCGTGTTCGGATACTGCTGCGCGGCCGTCAATGTCGCGGCATCGGCCTGCTGACGCGCCGCCGCTTCGGCGTCAATGTTTGCCTGCAACGCGCTGTCAGCACCCTGGCGGGCAGCCGCTTCACTCGCAGCATTGTTCTGGACCGTCGTATCGGCTGCCGCACGGGCCGCAGCTTCGTTGTTGATGTTGATTTGCAGCGTTGAATCAGCCGCCTGACGCGCTGCGGTCTCAGCCGCGAGCGCCGCGGCACCGCCTAAGCCGTCAGCGTACTGCTTTGCGGCGAGCAATGCGTCAGCGTCGCCCTGCTGACGTGCGCCCGCCTCGGCATCAAGATGGTTTTGCAGCAGTGTATCGGCTGCCGCGCGTGCAGCGGCTTCCGCGTTGATATTCGCTTGCAGCGTGCTGTCTGCCGCCTGCCGCGCCACCGCTTCACTCTGGACGACGCTGTCGGCGTACTGCTTGGCGGCTGCGAGCTCAGATGCACCACCCGAAATGCTGTCGGCGTACTGCTTAGCCGAGAGCAAGGTATCCGCGTCGCCCTGCTGGCGCATCGCCGCCTGCGCGTTGATGTTCGACTGCAGCGTCGAATGCGCCTCCGCTTGTGCGGCTGCTTGGCTGTTGACGCTGCTCTGCAAACCGGCGTCGCCGTTCTCTCGCGCCGACGTCTCGGTTGCAAGTGCCGTTTGCAGTTGCCCAACGATCGCAGCCAGCTGGTCAACCTTCGCCTGTAGCGCGGAGATCGCCTGCTCCCAGCTCGAGTTGCCGCTCGTGGAGGTCGTAGTTGCGTTGCCTTTACCCTGCGCGCGAGCATCGACCGACGCCCACACGAAGAGAAAAGCCGCGATCAGAAGAATGACGACGCGCGCGTTGTGACGCGCGTTCAGTTGCGAAGCCATGAGGGGTGCTCCTTGTCGAAAAGTGGCTCGGCACCTCGACAGAGCAACGTTGGCACCACTGCTTGACCTGCCTAAGGGGGTGAAGTAGCGTGCACGGCCACGCACCCCGAACTGACTCTTTCACGGGAACAGGATTTCCCATGTCTCGAATCGGACCCTTTCGTTGCGGGAATCGTCGTTTGTGTCTCGGTTACGACTCGCCAACCCGGAAGTGGACCGATGCTGTAACCTATCGCCGATTGCAAGGGAGGCCTTTGTGAAAGCCAGATATTCGCGCGCGGTATTCATCTTCGCGCTCATGGTCCTTATCACCGCTCGAGTCACCGCGCACCACGGGACGGCCAGCTTCGACACGAGCAAAGACGTGACGCTGAAGGGAACAGTCACCGATTGGATCTGGGCCAATCCGCACTGCTTCCTGAAGTTCGACGCGATGGACGACACCGGCACCGTTCGGAACTGGGCGGTTGAAGTCAGCAACCCGACCGACATGACCAAACGCGGTTGGGCCCGCTCCTCGTTCAAGGTCGGCGACGCTGTCACCGTCAACCTGCAGCCGGTGAAAAACGGCGCACCTATCGGACGGCTTCGTAACGTCGTGCTTCCCGATGGGAGTACGTTGACCGCGATGGGCCCGCCAGCGGCCGCGGCTGCGGCGCCACAATAAGTGGTGGGCGCAATGAAAACCTGGTGCGCGTGCGTGCTCCTGTTCGCGGCGCCCGCGGTCGCCGGCGCACAGGAGTGGAATCGCGCCGGCCTGCCGGATTCCGCGATCGCTGCGCCCAAGACCAACGCGGTTCCCGCGCCGAAGCGTGACATCAGCGGCATCTGGGACGCGGGTGGTGCTGGCATTGCAGGCCCGGGACACGAGAGCGCGCCGTGGACGGACTGGGGAAAGCAGAAGGCGGCGACGTTCAAGCCGGGCAACGGACCCCGTGCCGTCTACGAGGCCGACATCAACGATCCGTTGTCCACAGTCTGCGATCCCACAGGGTTTCCGCGGGAAGTGCTCTACGAGCTGCGTCCATTCCAGATCGTGCAGACGCCGAACCAGGTGCTCATCCTCTACATGTTCGAAAAGCGATGGCGCGTCATCTGGACGGATGGTCGTCCGCTGCCGAAGGACCCGGATCCACGCTGGTACGGCTATTCGGTCGGCCATTGGGAAGACGACACGACGTTTGTCGTCAACACCATCGGAACGGACGAACGAACATGGCTCGACAACGCCGGCAACCCGCACAGCGCCGAGCTGAAAGTCGAGGAGCGCTATCACCGCGTCAACCGGGATCTGATGGAGCTCACGGTCACCCTCGACGACCCAAAGACCTACACGCGGCCGTGGACGCCGCGCAACAAGATGCCGCTGACCCTTGCGCCGCCGAACTTCGACATGATGGAAATGATCTGTTCGCCGACCGAGGTCATGGAGTTTCGGAAAAATATCAGCGATCGGACAAATGACAGAAGGTAATAGGTATCGGGTTTCAGGCGTGGTCCAGGCGTCAGTCTATTGCCTAGACCACCGCTGAAACCTGATACCCGATACCTGTCAGCGAAGGAGTCTCAGATGCGCACACGAGGACTGGTGCGTGGAGTAATCGTGTCGATGTTGCTCCTGATGCCCGCGGCTTCGTGGGCGCAGAGCAGCATCACGGGAGTTGTGCGCGATGCGTCGGGCGGCGTGCTGCCGGGCGTCACCGTCGAAGCCGTGAGCCCGGCCCTCATCGAAGGCGTGCGCTCGGCGGTGACCGACGCGCAGGGTATCTACAAAGTCGTCGATCTGCGCCCGGGCCTCTACACCGTGACGTTCACGCTGACCGGATTCCGCACGCTCAAACGCGAAGGGTTGAACCTGCCCGCGGAATTCGCCGCAACCGTGAATGCGGATCTCGCCGTCGGCGCGCTCGAAGAAACAGTCACGGTCTCGGGCGAAGCGCCCATCGTCGACGTCAAGAGCTCGCGTGCGCAGACACAGTTCGAAAAGGCGACCATCGAGGCGCTGCCGGGCGCGGGCCGGCTCACGATCCTGTCGGATATTGTTCCCGGAGCCACGCTCACCCAGGAGTTCAACCGCGGCGTCGGCGGCACGAGCGACCGGACGCAGACCCGTTACAGCGTGCATGGCGGTCCGGAGGCGCAGCCGTACGTCGACGGCATGAACCAGCAGCTCCCGAACTCCACCCAGGGTGTCTTCGTCTACAACCAGCTCAATATCCAGGAAGTCGTCGTGGAAACCAGCGGCGTCGGGGCGGACCGCGACAGCGGAGGCATGCAGATCAACATGATCCCGAAGGACGGCGGCAACCAGTTCTCCGGGATCGCGACGGTCGCCTACTCGGGCCCGAAGCTTGCCGCGAAGAACATCACGCCGGAACTGATCGCGCGCCACATCGATCCGAACCGTGTCGGTTCACTGAAGAAGTTTCGTGATACCGGCGAAGGGTTTGGCGGGCCGATTAAACGTGACCGGCTGTGGTTTTTCACCGCCGCGCGGGAAGGCGTGACGCAGCAGTTTGCCGACGGTGTCTACTGGAACAAGGCGCAGCAGCCGCAGTCCTACCTGTACGACCCGGATCTGGGCCGGCCGGCCGCCACCAACGACTACCAGAAGGACTACAGCGCCCGCGTGACGTGGCAGGCATCGCAGAAGGATCGCATCGCTGGGTCGAGCTCGTTCCAGTCGAACTGCAACTGTGTCTTCAACCTGCTCACCGGCGGCCGAACGACCCCGGAAGCGGCGGGTGAGCATCATTACTATCCGAACTACAATCCCGCGCTCTCGTGGACGCGTACGGCGAGCAGTCGAATTCTCATCGAGGCGGGCGTCTCGGCTCAGAACCTCGATCAGAACGATACTCGCGCCGGCAATCTGAGTGGGACGGACAAGGGAAGCGAACAGAACCTGCGAGTCACCGATCAGGGTCTGAACCTGAGTTACGGTGCCCCGACCGCGACACGCTCGGTTCCGCGTCGCCAGTATCAGGAACGCCTTGCGGTGTCCTACATCACCGGGTCGCATAGTGTGAAGGTCGGCACGAACATCCGCCGCACCAGCCAGGGAAGCGCGACGGGCGATGCGCAGAACAAGTATCTGAATAGTCTCAGCATCTCGTATCGGTTCAACAATGGGGTGCCGAATCAGCTCACCCTGTACGACGCGCCGTGGGCGTTCCGCGAAACGTTGTGGGATCTGTCGTTCTACGCGCAGGATCAATGGAGCCTGACGCAGCGTCTGACGCTGAACCTGGGCGCCCGTTTCAACGACATCGACGCGTCGACCCCCGAACAGGTGCTTGCCGCCGGTTTCTTCGTGCCGGAACGGCGCCTGCCGGCGATGAAGCACATCCCGCACTACCAAAACCTGAACCCACGTCTGGGGTTTGCCTACGATCTGTTTGGCAACGGCAGGACCGCGCTGAAAGGTTCGCTTGGCCAGTATCCCGAGATCATCAAAGTTGCGACCGGGAACCCCGCGAACAACCTTTCCCGCACGACGAATCGCACGTGGAACGATGCGAATCGGAACTATGTTCCCGACTGCGATCTGCTCAATCCGGTCGCCAACAACGAGTGCGGCCCGTGGTCCGACCTGAATTTCGGCAAGCAGACGGCAGGGACGAAGTATTCGCCGAATGCGCTGACCGGCTTCAACACGCAGTACCAGAACTGGCAGGCGTCCGTCTCGCTGCAGCACGAGCTGCGTCCCGGCATGGGAATCAACGTCGGCTACTACCGCACGTGGTACGGCGGCCGATGCGGGGGCAGTGGCTTGACGAACACGGTGACCTGCCTGCTCGTGACCGACAACCAGCGAGTCACACCGTCGGATTACGACGCCTACTGCATCACGGCGCCGACCGATTCGCGGCTGCCCACGAGCGGCGAGCGGCTGTGCGGCCTCTTTGACGTGAAACCGGCACTCTTCGGGCAGTTTGACAATCTTGCACGTCCCGTCGCCGATCTGGGCGGCAAACTGACGCGCGTCTATAACGGGTTCGACGCGACCGTCCACGCGCGGTTCCTCACCCGCGGCCAGATCTCGGGCGGCGTGAGCGCCGGGCGAACGGTGACCGACAACTGCTTCGTCGTCGATTCGCCGCAGGATGCGCGTCCGGGGTTCTGCAAGGTGACGCCGCCCTGGTCCGCGGGCACGCAGGTAAAGCTGATGGTGATCTACCCGCTGCCATGGGATATCTCCACCAGCGCCGTGTACCAGAACAGCTCGGGAATTCCTATCACGGCGAGCTATGTCGTCGGCAACGCCGCGATCGTGTCGTCGCTCGGGCGCAACCTTTCGGACTGCGCGGCAGGCGCTGCGACGTGCAATGCGAACCGCACGATCGAACTGATTCCGCCGTCATCACAGTTCGAGCCGCGGTTACAGCAGGTCGACCTGCGGCTCTCGCGCGTCTTCAGGCTTGGCGGCACGCGACGGATCCGTCCGAGCCTGGACGTATACAACCTGATGAACGCCAGCAACGTGATCAACATGAACACGACGTATGGAACGTCGTGGAAGGATGCGATTCAGATTCTCAGCGGCCGGTTGTTGAGAGTCGGCGCGCAATTCGATTTTTAGGTACTACCGAATCGGAGTTAGGGAATCATCCGTAGGCAGGTCCGCCTAAAGGCGGACCCCACCGGAGATTTCAGCCGGAAGCTGGAGGGTGACTGGATTCGGCAGCGATCATCGGTGGGGTCCGGCTTCAGCCGGACCATCGCGCGACCGCGTGAGACTCGGATAAGAGGGCGATCGAACATGAAACGAGCGATGGCTGCAACTGCCGTTACTTTCGCAACGCTCACAACATTCGTTGTTGCCCAGAATCTGCCCTGGAATAACCCAGGCGGCGGGCAGGGGCCGGCTGCCGCCGCAAGCGGACCGCCGGGGCCAGCGCCGATACGCGACATCGGCGGCATCTGGGATGCGGGCGGCGCAGGCATCGGCGCGCGCGGGATGGCGACGTCGCCGCTCACCGCGTGGGGCGACGCGCTCGGGAAGACGCACCATTCGGGTGACGGTGCGCGAATGGTGCCCGCGGATCAAATCAACGATCCCCTCTCCACGCTCGCCGACCCGGGAGGGTTTCCGCGAAACCTGCTTTTCGAGCTCCGTCCCTTTGAGGTGGTTCAGCTGCCGAACAAGGTGCTGATGCTCTACATGTTCGAGAAACGCTGGCGCGTGATCTGGACTGACGGCCGTCAACTGCCCACCAATCCGGATCCTCGATGGTACGGCTATTCAGTCGGACACTGGGAAGACGACGCCACGTTCGTGGTCAACAGCAACGGCACCGACGAACGGACGTGGCTGGACAACGCGGGCAACCCGCACAGCGATCAGCTGAAGGTCGAGGAGCGCTACCACCGCGTCGACCGCAACACCATGGAGCTGACTGTCATCATCGACGACCCGAAGGCCTACACGAAGCCGTGGACGGGACGCGACAAGTTGAAGCTGACACTCGTCCCTTCGAACACGGACCTGATGGAGATGATTCCGTCGGCGAGCGAGGCCGCGGCAGCCAAGAGTATCTACGCGGCTGAGGCCGCGGCGGGGAAGAAGTGATCACCAATCACAAATTCATAGGTGCCCAATGACTATCGTGCGTGCCATCGTCGCCGCATTGCTGGCGCTCCTTCCGGCTGCCGCATTTGCACAGAGCAGCATCACGGGCATCGTTCGCGACACGTCGGGTGGCGTGCTGCCCGGCGTGACAATTGAAGCGACCAGTCCTGCACTCATCGAAGGTTCGAAGGCGGCGGTCACGGACGCAAACGGCCTCTACCGTGTCGTCGACCTGCGGCCCGGCCCCTATGTCGTGACGTTCTCACTGCAGGGGTTCAACACGTTGAAGCGCGAGGGCATCCAGCTTCCTGCCGAATTCACGGCGACCGTGAATGCGGAGCTCAGCGTCGGGACGCTGCAGGAGACGGTGACCGTCACCGGCGAAGCACCGGTCGTCGATATCCGCAGCTCCGGGACGCAAATGCAGGTCGAGCGCGATACGCTCGAAGCGCTGCCAGGCACCGGTCGCCTCGCGCTGCTGAATACGCTGCTGCCCGGCGCGAACCTGACCAATTCCACCGAGCGCAGCGCCGGCGGCAACGACCGCACCCAGACGCGTTTCAGCCTGCATGGCGCACCGGAGGCGCAACCCTACGTCGACGGCATCAACCAGCAGATTCCCGGCATCACCATCGGCGTCTTCGTCTTCAGTCAGCTGAACATCCAGGAAGTCACCGCGACCAGCGGCGGCGATGCGGAAGCGGATTTCGGCGGCACGATGCTGAAAATGGTCCCGCGGGATGGTGGGAATCAGTTTTCCGGCCTCTCGCAGTTTTCCTATTCGGGTCCTGCGCTCGAGGCGAGCAACATCAACGACGACCTGATTGCGCGCCACCTCGATCCGAAGCGGGTCGGTTCGCTGAAGAAGTATCGCGAGTCGGGCCTCGCGCTGGGCGGGCCAATCAAACAGAGCAAGGTCTGGTTCTATGTGTCCGCACGCGAAGGCGTCAACCAGTTGTTCGTCGACGGTGTGCAGTGGAACAAGCTTCAGCAGCCGCTGTCGTATCTCTACGAACCGGACCCGAGCAAGCGCGTGTTTACGAATGACTACACGCGCGACCTCACGGGGCGTCTGACGTGGCAGGTGTCGCAGAAGGACAAGATCGTCCTGGCGAGCTCACACCAGCCAAACTGCAACTGTTTGTTCAACATCCTGACGACCGGCACGCGGCTTACACCCGAAGCCGCGGGGGAGCATCACTACAACCCGAACTACACCGCGAGCCTGTCGTGGACCCGGCCTGTCACGAATCGTCTCCTCATTGAAGGGGGCGAGGGAACTCAGGCCAACAACCAGGACGACACGCGGATCACAGAGTGGAACAATCCGAATTTCTATCGCATCACCGATCAGGCGCTGAACCTGACCTACGGGAACGTGGCGACGCGCACGCTGCCGCGGCGGCAGCACCAGGGACGCTTCGCGGTGTCGTATGTCACCGGCTCGCATCAGTTCAAAACCGGCGTGACCTTCCGCCATACGACCATCGGCAACGTCGACAAACTTGGCAACGACCCTGACATGCACGGGACGGCGGTCGACTACCGATTCAGCAACGGCGTGCCGAACCTCGTCACGCTGCTCGATGCGCCGTGGAATTTTCAGGAGACGACCAAGGACTTGGCGCTCTTCGCGCAGGATCAGTGGACCATCAATCGGGTGACGGTGAACGCCGGCGCACGTTACAACCACGCAACAGGCGAGACGCCGCTGCAAGTGCTCGGCGCCGGGAAGTACGTCCCCGAACGACGCTTTGAGCCGCTCAAGAACATTCCGAATTACCAGAACATCAGCCCCCGCGTGGGCGTTGCCTATGACGTGTTCGGCAATGGCAAGACGGCGCTCAAGGCCTCGCTTGGCCGTTACCCCGACATCATCCGGACGGCATCAGGCAATCCCGCGAGCAATCTGACGCGCACGACGACGCGGACCTGGAACGATGCGAACCGCAATTACGTCCCTGATTGCGACTTGCGCAATCCGGTCTCGAACGGCGAATGCGGCCCGTGGTCGAACCTAACGTTCGGCCAGCTGGTTGGCTCGCGTTACGCCGACGGGGTGCTCAGCGGATGGAACCGCGAGTACGCAAACTGGCAGGGGTCGGTCGCCCTGCAACACGAGTTGCGCCCTGGCTTTGGTGTGAGCGTCGGCTATTTCCGCACTTGGTACGTCGGCGACGCAGGTGGCAGCGGCATTCCGAACGCTGAGACCACGCTGACGGTCACGGACAACTTGAAGGTGGCGCCGAGCGATTTCGATCAGTACTGCATTACTGCGCCCACCGACAGCCGGCTGCCCAACAGCGGCCAGCAGCTGTGCGGGCTGTTCGATGTCCGGCCATCACTCTTCGGGCAGACGGACAACGTGATCAAGTCGGCCGAGGAGTTCGGCCGCCGCAAGACGCGCGTCTTTAACGGGGTCGACCTGACCACGAACGCCCGATTCGGCAGCGGCGGACAGCTCTCCGGCGGTGTGAGCATCGGGCGCATGGCGGTTGATAACTGCGTAGTCGTCGATTCTCCCCAGGACGGGCGGCCAGGCTTCTGCCGAACAAAACGTCCCTGGGGCGCGGCGACCGACGTCAAGTTCCTGATCGTCTATCCGCTTCCGTACGACATCCAGACGAGTGCGATTTATCAGAACAGCGCCGGCATCCCGATTACCGCCAACTACGTGGTCACCAACGCACAGATTGCGTCGTCGTTAGGCCGCAACCTGTCGGATTGCGCCGTCGGCGCTGCGACGTGCAATGCCAACCGCACCATCGCGTTGATTCCTGACAACTCGATGTTCGAGCCCCGCGCGCAGCAGCTCGACCTCAGGTTTGCGCGGACGTTCCGCTTCGGGGGGACGCGACGGTTCCGCCCGAGCCTCGACATTTACAATCTGTTCAACGCGGCCACCGTGCTGGCGATGAACACCACGTACGGGCAGTCGTGGAAGGATGTCACACAGATTCTCAACGGACGACAGCTGCGCGTGGGGGCGCAGTTTGACTTCTAACCGACTCGGATGAAGGGAATTGAGATGAGACTGGCGATGGGGATGACGGCAGCACTGTGGGCGATCGGCATCTGTGTGGCGGCGGCACAGGCGCCGGCCGACAGGGTGCCCAATGCCGAGGAAGTATTCAAGAACATCCAGGTGTTGAAGGGTATTCCCGTCGATCAGTTCATGGGGACGATGGGGTTCTTCTCTTCGTCGCTGGGGCTCAACTGCACTGACTGCCACACGTATGACAGTGGAGGCGACTGGGCCAAGTACGCCGACGACACGCCGCTCAAGCGGCGCGCGCGTCTGATGGTCACCATGATGCAGAAGATCAACGCCGACAACTTCGGTGGCCGGCAGATGGTGACGTGCAACACGTGTCATCGCGGCATTGCGAATCCGAACGTCATGCCGAGCATCGATCAGCTGTATGGCACTCCGCCGCCGGACGAGCCGGGAGATCCCATCACACAGGCGGTCGGACAACCCAGTGCCGACTCGATCATCGACAAATACATTGCGGCCATCGGTGGAGCCCAGAAGGCCGCGGCGTTCACGAGCTTCACGGGAACGGGTACCTATCGCGGTTTTGACGACTCGGAGGAGACGCCGCTCGAGGCTGCCATGAACTCGATGGGCCAGTACTACACGGCGGGGCACCCTGCATCCGGTGCCCACATCACGACCAATGACGGGCGTCAGGCCTGGTATGCGGCGCCGCCGACCGATAGACCCTTTCCGTTCATTGCCCTGACGGGAGTCGAATTGGACGGCCTGAAGCTGCAGGCGCAGTTGTTCTTCCCGTCACAAATCAAGGGCGCGCTTCGCAACTGGCGCAGCGGCTTTGGTACCGAAATCAACGACCGTCGTGTCAACGTGATTCAGGGAAACCTTGGTATGAACGGTGTGGCGACGCTGGCCTTCGACGCGCAGACAGGTCTGCTCGTCCGGCTGCTGCGCTACGGCCCCTCGCCTGTCGGCCGTATCGTGACGCGGGTCGATTACAGCGACTATCGCGACGTCGGCACCACCGGTGTCAAGATGCCGTTCAAGTGGACGATGAGCTGGCTGGACGGGCGCAACGTGTACACGCTGAACATGGTGCAACCGAACGCCAGGATCGAGCCCACGAGATTCGCGAAACCGTCGACGCGGTAAGTGCGAATGGTGCGAGGCGTGCAATCTGTGCGATAGGTGGGAGCGATCATCGCGGATCACACCGTCTCAGTTCGCGCGTGATTGTGCTGGCGGTCGAATGACGCGAACCTTCGCGACGTCACAGCCTTTCGGCAGGTTGGCGGCGACCGGCGGCCTGTTGCCCGCATAGCAACCGGCAATCATGTACATCGTCTGCGGCGGCCGCGGTGGCGCAGGGATCACATCCGCGCGCCGTGTGGGTGCCATGTCGAAGCGATACCGCAGCGGCTCGCCGGCGCGGATCGTGACCTCGAAAGTCTTCTTGTCGTAGTTCGGCGCCTCGAGGTCGACCCAGTGGCGGCCGCCTGGAAGCGTCAGGCCGCTGGTCTGCAAGTCCGCGACGTTGCCGACGTACGCGTTGTCGAGGTAAACCAGC
>DASTZI010000202.1:0-19020 GCA_035764385.1 Vicinamibacterales bacterium | reverse complement strand
CCCGACGAGCAGACGCACGCCGCTCCTGATGGACGTCCGGTAGCCCGAGAGCTCCGCGCGGATTTCATAGGGACCCACCGGCAATGCGGGAAAACGGAAGGCGCCGTCGCCACCGGTCGGAACGCTGCGCGTCAGACCCGTATCCACGTTGCGGACGCTGACGGTCGCACCCGGCAGAACGCCGCCGGAATCTCTAACCACACCCGCAATGGTGGCCGTGGACTGTGCGAACAGGGGTGCGGCACCGAAGACGAGGAGCAGAACGGCGAGGTGCGCCGCCACGGCGCGGTGGTAAGTCGTCATGATCATCCCCTCCCAGAAGAGCGACGGGTTTACCCGGGATAACGACTCGATGGTGCGGAAGTCAGGATTTGATCGGTGGCCAGAGACGAAGTGCGCTGTTCGGCCCTGAGGGCGCGTGCACGAGGTGCGGCACGATGCTGTGCCCGCCAACGCCGAGCGGTGATTTCGAGTTCGCCGATTCGTAATCGCGGTTGAAGCCGTCGAGCGACGTGTATTCGTAGAGGATCACGTGCTTCGCCCACCCCGCGACTGAGTTCAGCTTCCGCGTGCGGATGCATGACGCGGTGGCGCAGTGCGCTGGCATGCGGGAGGCGACGTAGCCGGCGTGCATTTCTTCTTCATACTCAACCGGACAGTTGAAGCTGCCGATCTGGATGCATGGCGCCGCAATCATGCGACCTTCGTAGCTGGCGGCTGCTCTACCTTCGCAGCGGCCGGCCTCCGTCATGATGTTCGCGCGCTCGCCGATTCGCATCGCAACCATCTTCCGGCCCGCCTCCGGCAACGCCGCGTTGATCGTGCTCGGCGTCGGATTGCCGAACACATCCGCGTCGGTCGCGCCGACGAGCAGGATGTAGTGATATCCGGTCCCGACCTTCGGATCGGTTGTGTGCTGAATCTGCGTCCCTCCGCCGGCCTCGCGCTCCCGCGATGCATAGTGGGCCGCCCAGAGGTATCCCGGACGCTTGAGCAGCGCAGGCAGATACGTCGCGTGCAGCCAGTTCAGATAGGCCTCCCGGCCTTCGACGGGCAGGTCATACCACGTCGCCCATAGACCCCTGTCGGGCGGCGCTGCTGCGTTTGGTCGCGCGTTCTGTCCGCGCGCGTCGGTCGTCGCCGCGAGCGTCGTCGCGACGCCGCCTGCGACTTTGAGGAATTCACGACGACGGAGGCCAGCTGATTCGTCACGTCTGCTCATAGGTGTCTCCCTAGTTGCCGATACGTGCGCAGCGCCGGTCGTAGGCCTACTCGAATAAGGGACTGGAGGGTGGCATGAGTACCTCCTGAGTTGCGGCATTATATGCCCCAACGGTGGCTCGGTTTCGCAACGCGCAAACCGATATCATCCCCACGTCTTACCCAACCGGAGACGTCGGCCCAACACACGGAACGCCGTTAAGGCGTTCCGGTAGACACCACCGACGAAGGAGGTCAGAGCATGGAACGATTCATTGCGGATCTCGTTGGGAAATTCGAGACCGGCACCATCAGTCGCCGCGACTTCTGCGAAGGCGTCGCGCTCGCCGCCCTCGTCTACGCAGCGGGCGGCGCGGAAGCGAACGCTGCACCACCAAGTGGTCTCAAGATGCTGGGCATCAATCACGTCTCCTATGCGTGTCCCGATTACCGAAAGGCGCGCGACTTCTATAGCTCCGTGCTGTGCATGGAGAAATTGAAGGACGACGGCAAGAGTCGCGTGAATCTTGCGTTCGGTCCGGCGCCAGGTAAGGGAGGGGCATTCATCGTCGCGCGCAACGCGCCAGCAAATCCTCCTGCGCCGCCGCGAGCGGTCGTCGATCATGTCTGCTACACGCTGTCGAATTGGAATGACGCGCGGGTCAACGCCGCATTGAAGGCAGTGGGCCAGAACCCCACGGGGCGCAGCGGCAGCGTCAACGTCTACGATCCGTTCAATGTCCAGGTCCAGATCGCGTCCGCGGAAGGCGAAAACCCGTTTATTTGAGAAGAGGGAGCACCGCCATGCAAGGTTTTGCCGCTACGAAGCTGAGCGAATTCGAGCAAGGCAGGATCAGCCGTCGCACGCTGATCGAAACGCTGACGCTGGCCGTGACCTCGATCTGCGCTGCCGATGCCAACGCCGCGCAGACTGCGGTGCCGAAGGGCGTGAAGGCCGCACTGGTCAACCACGTGTCATACACCTGCCCCAATTTCAAGCAGGCAGGCGACTGGTATTCCAAGGTTTTCAACCTCGATCAGGTCGGGCTCAAGGAAACCGAGGTGACGCTGCCCTTCGGCAAGAAGGGCGAGCAGCCCTATAACGTGGCGGCGAAAGACGTGCCGCTCACCTTCATCATCTGCCGCACGAGGGACTTGAATGCGCCGCCGGCAAACGGCGCGGCGCCACGTCCCAAGCCCACGGCGGTAATCAATCACATCGGCTACACCGTTGCCGATTTCGAGCGCAACCGCGTACGGGAGCAGCTGAAGGCGATGGGCGTCGCCAACCTCCGCGATGGCGGCGAGTACAGCCTGCACATGACCGATCCGTTCGGATACGACGTCCAAATTAGCGGCCTCGCGAACAACGCCTTGACGGACGTGTGAAGCAAGCGATGCGTGTCACGACCCTGCTGATGTTTTCGTTGTTTCTCGCCGCCGCATCAACGGCAGGGGCCGCGACGAAGGTCATCAGACTCGGCAAGTTGATCGATGGCACCGGCCGCGTCATCACCAACGCGGTCGTCGTCGTCGAAGACGACCGCGTCCAGCGCGTGGGCAGCGGCAACGTCCCGATACCGCCCGGTGCCGAGGTCATCGACCTTTCGCGCTACACGGGGATTCCGGGGCTCATCGACGCACACACGCACATCACCTACTACTGGGACGGTGTGACCACACCTCGCAGCGAACCTCCGCGCCATCCGGCGGTCGTCGCAGTTCTCGCGCAGGACAATGGGCTCAAGGCGCTCGAGGCGGGCGTCACCACGATTCGAGATCTCAACGCCGCGAACGGTGTCGACCTCGCGATGCGCGATCTCATCAACATGGGAAAGATGGTGGGCCCCCGCATGTTCGTCGCTGGCACCGCGCTCATGATTACCCGCAGCACCGCTCCGCCGGCGCCGATCGGCATCCTGGCCGACGGCGTCGACGGGGTCTTGCGCGCAGTACGACAGGTCATAGCGTCCGGCGCGGACTGGGTGAAGATGCGCGGATCGACCGGCGGCTTCGATGACGTGACGCAGTTGCAGACGTTTACGTTCGAGGAGATGAAGGCAGCAGTGGATGCCAGCCACGCCCTCGGCAAGAAAATCGCGATCCATTCGTACGGACCGGCGGGCGCGAGAGACGCCGTTCGCGCGGGCGTCGATTCACTCGAGCATGGAGCGGACCTCGACGACGAAACGATCGCCGAAATGGTCAGACGAAACACCTATTACGCTCCGACCATCGATCACAATCAGTACTACGTAGAGAACGCCGACTCCGTCTACCACTTCCCGGCTGGCAGCAAGGAACGGCTTCAGGACTACATCCGCCGTAACGTTGATACTGCGCGGAAGGCGTTCCGCGCCGGCGTCCGCATCATCATGGGGTCTGATGCCGTCTACAACGGGTGGGGTCTGAACACGCGCGAGCTCGATTGGTTCGTGAAGATAGGTATGACTCCCGAACAGGCACTGAAAGCGGCGACGACAACACCAGCAGCGATGCTGGGGATGGAAAAGAGTCTCGGCGCCGTGGCGCCTGGGTTCCTCGCGGACATCGTCGCCGTCGAGGGCGATCCGCTGGCCGACATCACCGCAGCCTCGAAACGCGAGAATGTCCGCTGGGTGATGAAAGCCGGCCAGACGGTCGTCGACAAGACAAAGCGAACGGGCGTCAAGTGACGAGACGCCCGTTGCTGTGGACGTCACTTCAGAACGTCACGCGGATCCCCAACTGCAGCTGACGCTGCTCATAGCCGCCGGTCGGCGAGAAGACGGCGTCACGAAGGATCGCTCCGGATGGAGGCAATGTCAGCGGCGCTCCTGCGGTAGTCACGGGATTTCCTAGAGCATCCGTGTTCACGGTCGTGGTCGCGCTCGCCCACTGTTCGGTGTTGAACAGGTTCTTCACTTCCGCCAGGAACTCCAGCTTCGTGCTGCCGCTGACCGGAAACAGTCGTGAGTACCGAAGATCGACGTTGTACCGCGCGGGCAGGTTGTACGAGTTGCGCGTCACGCCGATGGGCCGATCGGCGCCGATCGCATCGTTGTTCAATTCGCGGCTGCTGCGCAGCGTGACCGGGATGCCACTGGCAAACTGTAACGCGACGCCGAACAGGTTGTTGTTGAGGATGGTCCCTGCGATACCGGCGGCCTCGACTTGCGGCTGCGCCACGATGCTGCCTACGAAGGTATGCCGCTGGTCGAGTATGTTCGGTCCCTTGTCGGTGTCCAGGTTTGCAGGATCGCTCCGCCCTCCGGTATCGCCTTGAACAGAAAGTGTGCTCGTGATCGGTGCGTTGTCCTCACTCTTCGCCAAGGTATACGCCAGGTCCCATTGCACGCCGCGGTATAGACGCCGGCCGAACTGCAGGGTGAGCGCCTTGTAAGACGATTCGCCAATCGACTGCGACGAGAAGACCGCATTGAAGCGCGGATCCACGCGGGTGGCGGCAGTGATGGCGGTTGAATAGATGGGACGTCCGTCCGGGAGCGAGCCGGTCGGCGCGAGCAGATTGATGTTCGAGACGACCGGCAGGTTGTTGCCGCGAGTATAGGCAACGCCGACGCTGGCCGAGTAATACCGGCCAATGCCTCGCTCTAGCTGCAGGTTGTTCTGCCACATCCTGGCAATCTGGAAGTCCGGATCGACCGTCCACGGGTTGTTCGCGGCGGCGCTTCCGCTCGTCAAGACGTTTGGAAAGGCAGGGGCCCCGGCCTGCGTCGCCTGCAGCGAAAAACTGGCGCGCGCAGGGGTGCCGTCGTTGACGATCGCCTGCTCGTAGATTGCGTTGATCGGCTGGTCGTACATCAGGCCGCTGTTGCCGCGCACGACCGTTCGGCGATCTTCGCCGAGAGCCCAGACGAACCCGACCCGCGGCTGCACGTTGTTCGTGTCGCGGTGGAACTGATGCGAGGCGTCGAGCACGGACGTTGCCACACCGGCCGGCGGTGTATAGGCGTCGTAGCGCAGACCGTAGAGGAGCTTCAGCGCGGGAGTGAGCCGCCAATCGTCCTGCACGAACGCCCCGTACATCCGCGTGTTGTACTCGTACGTGGGATTGCCGGCGAATTGCTGGAACGAGGTGTAGCCGAACGGATTCGCTCCACTGCGTGCCGCCAGAAAGGCGTCAGTGTTCGCGAACGTGTAGAGCTGGATCAGCGTCTGCGTGCGCGAGTCGTGTACCGCCTGCGCGTTGAAGCCGAACTTGTAGGCGTGCGTGCCCCTGATGTAGGTCACGTTGTCGAGGACTTGAAAAATCCCCTCAGTGAACCCGAATCCCGAATCGGAGTTGCCTTGAACGGGACCGCCGAAATTGGCCACGCCGTTGATGCGGATGCCTGGTCCGCTACCCGCCTGCGAGCCCGGCACCCTCGACTGGATGCGCGTCGCATACTGCAACCGGAGCTCGTTCAGTACCCCCGAGCGCCACACCGACACGACCTGACCAGCAGTGGAGTGCTGACGATCTTTGAAGTCGGTTCCCTGCTGGATCGAATTCGGCACGCCCGAGGCAGTGCTGCTGATGTTATTAGGAATGAAGTTATTGAAAAAGATATAGCGGGCACTGAGCCGGTTATTGGTCGAGAGGTTGTGATCGAGCTTGCCGATCGCGAACGTCGTCTTCGCCTCGGCAGGGATGTAGGTCGGCTCGGAGAGCCCCAGCCGCGCGGCATTGGCCGGAGCGATCGTCACTACGCGCGTGCCCGACAGGTCGCGTTGAGTCCTCTCGACGCCGGCAAAGTAAAACGTCCGATCCTTGATGACCGGTCCGCCGTTATCGGCGGTGAAGATGTTCACTTTGGTCGGCGGCTTGATGGCAGTCGTCGCGAAGAACGGCATGTCCACCATTGGCTGCCGCTGGAACCGATAGCTTGCCTGGCCCTGCTGCCGATTGCTCCCGGATGGTGTGATCGCGTTGTACACAAGGCCCATCGTCTGCCCGAATTCAGGCGCGTAGCCGCTGGTGACGACTTTCACCTCGCGGATCATGACCTCGGACATCGGCATCTGCCTGAGGCCAGCGCGGTCCTTTTCGGTATTGTCGTTGCCGTCGATCTGGTAGTTCACGCGCAGCAGCGCCCCGTTCGCCGTCAGGCGAGGCACCCCGAACTCCTGTGTCTCGAAGCCAACGACGCCGGGCTGGAGCAGCGCGAAGTTGTACGGATTTCTGGAAGTGAGCGGAAGCGTCTTGATCTCGGCCGTCGTCAATGTCCGCCCCTCTTCGATCTTGCCGAGATCAACGACGGGAACATCGGCGCTGACCGAGACCGTCTCGGTCACGGCGCCTACGGCGAGCTTCACGTTGATCACCGCAACCTGCCCGGCTGACAGCGATATGCCGGCCTGATCGTACTTTTTGAAGCCTTGCAGCTCGGCAGAGACGCGATAGGCGCCGAGCGGCAGCAGCGGCGCGCGATACACACCGCGATCGTTGGTAATCACTGACCTTGTCTCACTGGTATCAACATTCGTCACCGTCACGGTGACGCCAGGCAGAACGGCTCCGGACTCGTCGGTGACCGTGCCTTCGATCGCGCCGTTAATGGCCTGCCCCTGGGCTCCGGCGAGCGAGGCAAGCGATAGAACGAATAAGAACGTCATGATGCCGCGAAGCATGTGAGCTACCCTCCAGAGAACGGGGAGTATAGCCTGTGGGCCAGCCATCAGACATGAAACCGCCCAGCGTCAGTGTTCCGTTGAATCTCGCCGACGTTCATCGCGCGATTGTTGCGTGTGAACGCTGTCCCCGGTTGCGACAGTACTGTCGGCGTATCGCACTGGAGAAGAAGCGCGCACACCGTTTGGACGCGTACTGGGGACGGCCAGTACCGGGCTTCGGCGATGCGAACGCGCGACTGCTGCTGGTCGGGCTTGCGCCGGCTGCGCATGGCGCAAACCGCACGGGCAGAGTCTTCACCGGTGACGGTTCCGGTGATTTCCTCATGTCAGCCCTGCACCGCACAGGCTTTGCGAATATCGCAACCTCGCAGCGGACTGATGATGGATTGCAGCTCACCGACGCATACATCCTGTCGGCCGTCCGATGCGCGCCGCCGGACAACAAACCGCTTCCTGAAGAAATCGCGCGCTGTCTCGATCACCTCGAGGTCGAACTCCGCCATCTGCCGCGCGTGCGTGTCGTGGTTGCGCTCGGCAAGATCGGGTTCGATGCGTGGCTGCAGTTGCTCAAGCGCCGTGGCGTCACGCAGTCACCGCGCCCGCAGTTCGGCCACGGCGAGGTGGTCAGGTTCGGCGATGGACTGCCCACGCTGGTCGGCTGCTTTCACCCAAGCCGGCAGAACACGAATACCGGCAAGTTGACGGCGCCGATGATGGAACGTGTGTTCCGGAAAGCTAAACGGCTTCTGGAGAATTGACGATCGAAAGGCTCAATGCACAATTCAGAATGCTCAATGCCCAATGTGGTTCGCTAAGCGTTGGGCATTGAGCATCGAGCATTGGGCATTGAGCTTTTAGGAAGAAGCGGTCCGATGCGCCTTCAGGAACGACTTGATCTGCCGCACCGCGATCGGAATCCGCTCGGGCGGCTGCTTCCACGGATAGAGGCTGACTTCGGATTTCGGCGCAAGCTGCGCCGCCTCCATCGCGACCGCCATCGGATGCGCCGCGACATCGTCGGGAAGGACGAGCACCGGCGTCTGGCAGCTGCGTACGAAGTCGCGCGTGACCGTGAAGACGAAGTCGGCATCGGTGCGGAACATCTTCGTCAGATATTTCTCGACCGTGTCCGCCGTGACGTCGGAACGCCGTTTGAGGAATTCGGGTGCCCAACCCGTCTTGCTGCCGTCGTAGAGCACGCCGGGCATCTCGGGTCTGAACCCGACCGGCTGCGCCAGCACCGCCGCAACGACACGATTCGGCGCGCGCTTCAACAGATTCCAGATGAAGGGCCCGCCGATGCAGAAGCCCATCACCGCGAACTTATCGATGCGCAGGTGGTCCATCAGGGCCAGCTGGTCATCGGCATGTGAATCCCACGGCCGATCGGCGTCGACGGGCCCTGACGACTGACCGGTGTTGGCGTTGCGCAGGTCGGCGGCCACACACCTGTACTCGCCCTGGAACTCCCCGAAGCAATCAAACGGATTCTTCAATCCGGTGATCGCCGAGTTCAACCCGCCGCCGGCGATGAGCAGCAACGGAAACCCTCGCCCGGCCTCCTGGTAGTGGATCCGAACCGGCCCCTTCTCGAAAAAGGAGCCGCCTGGTGACGGCTGCTGGGCAAACGCGTTCTTTGCCGCGGCAATCGCGGTCGCCGCGGCGCCCGTTTTCAGTAGCTTGCGTCTGAAGAGATCGACCATCGGCGTCCTCCGTTCGATGAACCTTAGTCGGCAGTGTTGTGCGCGGATTCTATATCCATGCACCGGGCGAGCGTTCGAATATCGATATTGCCGCCGCTCATCACGCAGCCGATCTTCTTGCCCGCGAGCTTCTGACGATATTTCTTCGCTGCCGCCAGCGGTGCCGCCCCGGATCCTTCCGCAAGGTTGTGCGTGTACTGCAGCGCGGCGCGGACGCCCTCGGCGAGCTCCGGCTCGTCGAGCACGACAATGTCGTCAAGCATTTCCTTGAGGATCGCGAACGTCAGATCGAATGTCACGCGCGTCGCCATTCCTTCCGCAAAGGTGTTCACGCGGTCGGCGGTGAGGCGTTCCGGTCCTCGCCATGAACGGGTGAACGCGTCAGCTCCTGACGCCTGCACCCCGATCACCTTTGTCCGTGGAGATACCGCGCCACGCACGATGCAACAGCCCGCGGCGCCGCTGCCGCCGCCGATTGGGACGAACAGGTAGTCGAGATCCGTCACCGTCTCGACCATCTCGAGCGCGTAGGTGCCCACACCTGCGATGAGGTACGGTTCGTTGGCGGAGTGGACGTACCGCCACCCCTCGCTTGCGGCGAGCTCCTCGACCTTCACCCGCGCCTCGTCGTAGTCGCGCCCATGTTCGATGACCTCGGCCCCATACGCACGCATAGCGGCGTTCTTGTCAGGATTGTTCCCGCATGGCACGAGGATCCGGCACCGCACGCCATGCATCCGGCTTGCGAACGCGATTGACTGGCCGTGATTGCCCGTACTGGCGCTGATGACGCCGCGACGACGCTCGTCGGCAGAGAGCTGTGCGATCAGATTGAGGCCGCCGCGAATCTTGAACGCCCCGGTCGGGTTATGGTTCTCGTGTTTGACCCATGCCTCGCACCCAAGCCACTGCTCGAGCAGCGGATGGCGCAGCATCGCCGATGGCGGCATGACCGCGTAGACGCGCGGCCGGGCGGCCGTCACGTCATCAAGAGTTGGCCAGGAATTCATTTCTGACGCGGACGGCAAGATCGGGCCTGTTGCTGATCAAGCCATCGATGCCCCAATCGAGAAGGCGGCGCATGTCCGCCTCCTCATCGACGGTCCATATCTGGACCTTGAGGTTGGCGGCATGCGCATGCCGGATGAAGCGGGGCGTGACGATGCGCGTGGCTTCGGCCCACTCGGGAACCTGATAGGTCTGATACGCAGCACGGCGCACAGGACAGCGAAGTATCGATCGGTACACCGCAAGCCGCACCTCCGGCTGGGCGGCGCTTGCCGCGACGCCGGGCAGTGCCGCTCGTGCCGCCCGGGCGCTCGCCAGGCCATACCCGGCGACGCAGACGTACTCGAGCGCGTCGGCGCGACGAATCTCCTCGGCGACCGCCTGTCCCATCTCGGCCGTATAGACCTTGATCTCTATGATGGTTGGGATGCCGCGGTAACGCGCGAGCACCGCGCCCAGTGTTGGCACGCCGATACCCTGGCCGCGGAACGGATAGCCGTCGCCACGCGTGAACCAGTAGCCAGCATCGACCCGCTCGAGCTCCTGCGCGGTGCGCGCGGCAATGGGCCCGGACGCGTTTGTGGTGCGATCGAGTGTCTTGTCGTGATGCACAACGACGATGCCGTCGGCTGAGAGGTGCACATCAAGCTCGAGACCGTCCGCGCCGGTGGACATGCCGATGTCGAACGCCGCGATTGTGTTCTCCGGACCAAGGTCGCATCCACCGCGATGGGCGAAGACCTGGGGACTGGCGCTGAAGAAAGGCACAATGCCCAATGCTAAGGCTTGTGCATGAATTGAGCATTGAGCTTTGTGCATTCCGCATTGAGCATTAGTTAGAATCCACCTATGCCCAGACCCACAGGGATTTCCACGGTCGGCGATCTTCGTCGCGCTATCGCCGACGGCACCGTGCCGCGGCGCAACGTGCACCAGGAAGTGCGCGAGAACCTGATTACCAAGCTTCGCTCCGGCGAGCCGCTCTTCCCCGGCATTGTCGGGTACGACGACACGGTCGTGCCGCAGCTGGTCAACGCGCTCCTCTCGCAGCACAACTTCATCCTGCTTGGCTTGCGCGGGCAGGCGAAGACCCGATTGCTCCGCGCGCTGATGACGCTGCTCGACGACGAGATCCCCGTGATGCCGGGCTGTGAGATCAATGACGATCCGCTCGAGCCGATCTGCGGCGCCTGCCGTGCGCGGCTGGCGTCGGAAGGCGACAAGACACCGGTTGCATGGCTCGGGCGGGACGCCCGGTATGTCGAAAAGCTGGCGACGCCGGACGTGACGATCGCCGACATGGTTGGCGACATCGATCCAATCAAGGCCGCCAGATCCGGCCTTCAGTTGTCCAGCGAGCTGACGATGCACTACGGGCTGCTGCCGCGGGCCAATCGTGGCATCTTCGCGATCAACGAGCTGCCCGACCTTGCTGGCAAGATCCAGGTCGGCCTCTTCAACATCCTCCAGGAAGGCGACGTCCAGATTAAGGGCTACCCGGTGCGGCTGCCGCTCGACGTGATGATGGCGTTCACGGCGAATCCCGAGGACTACACGGCTCGCGGCAAAATCATCACCCCGCTCAAGGACCGGATCGGCTCCGAAATCCGCACGCACTACCCCGCGGGTCGTACCGACGCGATGGCCATCACTGCGCAGGAAGCGTGGACCAAGCGTGACGGTGTCGGGCCTCGAACCGAGGTTCCGGCGTTTGTCGCCGAAGTCGTCGAGGAGATCGCCTTCCAGGCGCGCCAGGACCGTCGCATCGACAAACGCTCGGGTGTCAGCCAGCGGCTCCCGATCTCCGCGATGGAAAACGTCGTCTCCAATGCCGAGCGACGCGCGTTGACCAACCGCGAAGATTGCTCCGTTGCACGAGTCAACGACGTCTACGCGGCGCTTCCGTCCATCACCGGTAAGTTCGAGATGGAGTACGAGGGCGAGCTTAAAGGTGCGGAGATGGTCGGCAGAGAGCTCATCAAGGCCGCCGTCGCCAACGTCGCCGATGGATACCTGTCGCATCTCGAGACGCGACAGGTGGTCGAGTGGTTCGACCTCGGCGGGACGTTGCAGCTCGGCGACACGATGAGCACCAAGGAAGTGCTGTCACACGCGCGCGAGGTGCAGGGGCTCATCGAGCTCGCGCATGCGGCTGGCATTCCGAAGGAAGCATCGCCGCCGCTGCTCGCAGCCGGTGTCGATTTCGTCCTCGAGGGGCTGTACGCGCTGAAGAAGATCGGCCGCAGCGACGAGCGGGGCTACCACGCGACCGAGTCGCCCGTGCGGCGTCCGCGCGAAGACAAGTTCAGGGATGAAGAGCGGTCGATTCCTTCGATCCCGCAAGGGAAGAAGAAGTATTACAACTAGGGCCGGCTTCAGGCGGCCCAACAGACGATGAAATATCGCTATACCAAATACACCGGCGACCTGCTCGATCAGATCGATCTCGAGGATCTGGTTTCGAAGCTGTCCGACCTGCTCCTCTCGAGCGGGTTCAGCAACCCATGGGGTGATCCGTCCTCCGGCGACGAAGACCGGACGATGCAGGCACTGCACGACGCCATTCTCGAGGCGCTCTTCAGCGGCGGCGTGCTGTCGGAGGAAGCGCTGCAGCAGTTGCTAGGTGAGCCAGCGGACGGCGATCAGGAGAAGGCGCGTCAGCAGCTCGAGGATCTGATCCAGCAGATCATCGAAAAGATGATGGAACAGGGGTTTGTGACCAACGCCCCTGATCTGGAGCAGGAACGCGAGCATCGCCGCGGAACGGGCGGCGGCTACGGCGAAGATGCGGGCCCCGTGAAATTCGAGGTGACCGACAAGGCGCTCGATTTTCTCGGCTACCGCGCGCTCCGCGATCTGCTCGGCTCGATCGGTCGCAGCAGCGCCGGCCGACACGACACGCGTCACCTGTCGACGGGCGTCGAGGCGATCGCGGCGCCAAAGCCGTACGAATTCGGCGACACCCTCAACCTCGACCCAAGTTCCACGATCATGAACGCTGTACAGCGACTACACGCCGAGGGCCGAGGCGTCGAAGTGACAGGAACGAACCGAACGTCCGAACGATCCGAACGTCCGAACGACGTGGCGCCGGTGATCGACGTCGACTACCCCGACCTCATGGTCGCCCAGAGCGAGTACCAAAGCTCGTGCGCCACGGTCATCATGCTGGATTGCAGCCACAGCATGATCCTGTACGGCGAGGATCGGTTCACGCCCGCCAAACGTGTGGCGCTGGCGCTCTCGCATTTGATCCGCACGCAATATCCCGGCGATTCGCTGCATGCCGTGCTGTTCCATGATTCCGCCGAGGAGATCCCGCTCAAGCAGCTGGGACGCGTCCGGGTCGGCCCGTACTACACGAACACGCGTGAGGGGCTGCGTCTGGCGCGCCGGATCCTCGAACGCCAGAAGAAAGACATGCGGCAGATCGTGATGATCACCGACGGCAAGCCGTCGGCGCTCACCCGCCCTGATGGCCAGATCTACAAGAACGCCTTCGGCCTCGACCCGTTCATCGTCTCCGAAACGTTCGCGGAGGTGAACGCGTGCCAGAAGGCGGGCATCATGATCAATACATTCATGCTGGCGCGGGATCCCGATCTCGTCGCGTTCGTCAGACGGGTGGCCGCGATCTGCCGTGGAAAGGCGTACTTCACGACGCCGTACACGCTCGGCCAGTACGTCCTGATGGATTACATGGATCGCAAGACCAAGACGATTCATTAGCTTGCTGCCGCCCTCCATCCCTCTCTTTCCGCTGCCGAATGTCGTTCTGTTTCCCAACGTCTTTCTACCGCTGCACATCTTCGAGCCGCGGTATCGGGCCATGGTCGCCCACGCGCTCCAGGAGGATCGCATCATCGGCATGACGCTGCTGCGACCCGGCTACGAGGCCAACTACGACGGATGTCCCGCGATCTATCCAATCGGCTGCGCCGGCGTGATTACGCACAACCAGTCGCTCGGCGACGGTCGCTACGACATCGTCCTGCGCGGGATGCAGAAGTTCCGGATTCGATCCGAGGATCACAGCCGCCCCTACCGCATCGGCCACGTCGAAGGCATCTCCGAGATGGTTCCGCCAGATCAAGCGGTCCCGTTGCGGCAGCAGCGCCAGCGCCTCGAGGCCGTGCTCGCGGCCGCCATCGAGCGCGTGCGAGCCGAGCCGAAATTTCCGCCGTCGGTCCCCGACGAAGATCTCGTGAACGCGCTGGCCCAGTACCTCGATCTCGACGTGCTCGAGCACCAGGCGCTACTGGAATGCGACGGCGTACTGGCCCGTTGCCGTGCGCTCATCGATTTGCTGGAAATGAAGCTCCACGCTCCGCAAGGCGGATGGTCTGGGAAGGTCTTCCACTAACGACGAGGCAGGACTAATCTCCGCGCAGTCGTTTCGCGAGCGTCTCGACAATCTTCGCGCCGTGGAAACGGCCGTTTTCGATGAAGATGTTGCCGGTCTTCTTCCCGGCGATGGCGCCGCCCGCGATGAACACATTGGGGACATTGGTCTCAAACGTCTCCATGTTCAGGTCCGGCGCGAGTGTCACATCGTCCACATGAATTCCCGCGGTACGCATCAGATCGACGTCGGGATGGTAGCCCGTTAAGAGAAACACACCGTCAGCCGGGATCTCCTCGCGCGTTCCCTGGTGATCGATGACGACCGTCGTGCGTGTGATCTCCCTGACGCAGGCGTTGAAGCGTGCCGCGACTGATCCTTCCTTGATGCGGTTCTCGATATCCGGTCGGACCCAGTACTTGATCGAGTCGCCAAGCGTCGGATGACGGTGAACGAGCGTGACGTGCGCGCCGCCGCGAAAGAGCTCGAGACTCGCCTCGGCCGCGGAGTTCTTGCCGCCGACCACGACGACGCGCCGGCGATAGTACGGGTGCGCGTCGGTGTAGTAATGCGAGACGTGCGGCAGGTCCTCACCAGGAATGCCGAGATAATTCGGCAGATCGTAATAGCCGATGGCGAGGACGACGGCACGCGCCTCCCGCACCCGGGTCGTGCCGCGATCGCTTTCCGTCTCGACGATGAAGTGCCCGTCCGTCTCTCTCTCGATTGACGTGACCTTCTCGTGAAATGAGATCTGCAAATCGTAGGTGTCCACCACGCGACGGTAGTAGCGCAGCGCTTCCAGACGCGTCGGCTTGTCGTACGGCGTCACCAGCGGGAGCCCGCCGATTTCGAGCAGCTCCGGAGTGGTGAAGAACACCATGTGCATCGGGAAGTTGAAGATCGAATTGACGAGCACGCCTTTCTCGACCAGGACATAGTCGAGGCCGTGCTGCTTGGCGGCAATCGCGGTGGCGAGGCCAGACGGGCCTGCTCCAACGATCAAGACATCGCGAACGGACATCCGACAATCATAAAGAAACAACCTTCACTGATGACGAGCCACAGAGACGCAGAGGCACAGAGTTGAATTTTCCTCTCTGTGTCTCTGGGCCTCTGTGGCCCGTGAGGTTGGACATTGCTGCTATTGAAGCGGGGCTCGAAGCTGCGACTCGCCCGTCAGGTACTGATCGATCGCGCGCGCGGCGGAGCGGCCCTCCGCAATTGCCCACACGATCAGCGACTGGCCGCGCTGCATGTCGCCCGCCGTGAAGACACCCGGCACGTTGGTCATCCAGCGCGCATCGCGACCAACATTGCCGCGCGGCGTGAGTGTCACGCCAAGGTCCCCGAGCAGTGGACCACGCTCGGGACCGAGGAAACCCATCGCCAGCAACACGAGATCGGTCTTGATCTCGAATTCGGAACCCGGCACAGGCACGAAGTCGACACGCCCGTCCTTGCGGACCATTTCAACCTTGGTCGCCTGCAGCGCGCGAACGCGTCCCTTCCGGTCGCCGAGGAATTGCTGCGTCGAGACCGAGTAGAGGCGCTCGCCCCCTTCTTCATGCGCGGGTGACGTGCGGAAAATCAGCGGCCATTGCGGCCACGGGTTGTCCGGAGCACGCGTTTCCGGCGGCATCGCCATCAGCTCGAGCTGGTGAACCGAGCGCGCACCCTGGCGGTGGACTGTGCCAAGGCAGTCGGCGCCCGTATCGCCTCCCCCGATGATGACGACATCGCGATCCTGCGCGGAGATGAACTCTTCGTCCGGAATCTGATCGCCCTCGCAGCGGCGGTTCTGCAGCGTCAGGAACTCCATTGCGAAATGGATTCCGCTCAGGTCTCGTCCGGCGACCTTCAGGTCGCGCGGTTGTCCGGCGCCGCCGGCCAGAAGAATGGCGTCGAAATCCGATTGCAGACGCTTCATCGGCACATCAATGCCGACGTTCACTCCCGGCCTGAAGACCACACCCTCGGCTTCCATCAGCGCGAGCCGCCGATCGAGGATGCGCTTTTCCATCTTGAATTCCGGGATCCCGTAACGCAGCAGCCCGCCGATGCGATCGGATTTCTCGAACACCGTCACCAGATGCCCGGCGCGGTTCAGCTGATCGGCCGCAGCGAGTCCCGCCGGCCCTGAGCCGACGACCGCGACCTTCTTCCAGCTGCGCGTGGCCGGCAGTTGCGGCGTCACCCACCCTTCCGCGTACGCGCGATCGATGATGGATACTTCGATGTCTTTGATGGTCACCGGGTCGTCGTTGATGCCAAGAACGCACGACCCCTCGCACGGCGCAGGACAGAGCCGTCCCGTAAACTCGGGGAAATTGTTCGTCGCATGCAGACGATCGATAGCCGTCCGCCATTTGTCCCGGTAGACGAGATCGTTCCAATCCGGAATCAGGTTGCCGAGCGGACATCCCTGATGGCAGAAAGGAATGCCGCAATCCATGCAGCGCGCACCCTGCTCCATCAGGTCGCCTGTCGGCGATGGCAGATACACTTCGCGCCAGTCGTGGATGCGCTCCTCAACCGGTCGGGTCGGATGTTTCTTCCGCTGGATTTCGATGAACCCCGTTGGCTTACCCATGGATCTGCTGCAACGCCTTTGCTGACACCCCTCGCTTCGATTTTCTGATCTTCGGCGCCGCCACGACAGGCATCGCCATCGTCGCCTGGCGCGCTTCTTCCTCGCGACGGCGCGCGTCGGCCGCCATCGCCCGCTTGTAGTCGCGTGGCATCACCTTGACGAATTTCATGTGAACCGACGCCCAGTCTGCGAGGAGGGCCTCCGCATAGCGGGAACCGGTCAGCGTCGCATGCTTGACGATCGCGACACGGACAAAATCCAGATCGTCTGCGTCAATGAGCGGTTCGAGATCGACCATGTCTCTGTTGCAGCGCCGGACGAACATCTCCTCGCGATCGAGCACGTAGGCGATGCCGCCGCTCATGCCCGCTGCGAAATTGCGTCCCGTGCGCCCGAGCACGATCACACGGCCACCAGTCATGTACTCGCAACCGTGGTCGCCGACGCCTTCAACGACGACGTGGGCGCCGCTGTTGCGCACGCAGAAGCGCTCGCCCGCCACGCCTCGCACGTAGGCTTCGCCGCTGGTGGCGCCGTAGAACGCGACGTTGCCGACAATGATGTTGTCCTCGGACCGGAAGGTCGAGCTCCGCGGCGGATACGCAATGATCTTTCCGCCGGAGAGTCCCTTGCCGAACCCATCGTTGGCATCGCCGACGAGTGTCATCGTGATGCCTCGCGGAACGAACGCGCCGAAGCTTTGACCCGCGGAGCCGGTGAAGGTGATCTTGATGGTGTCGTCCGGCAGGCCTGGCGCACCGTAGCGTCGCGTCACCTCAGAGCCGAGCATCGTCCCGACGGTGCGGTCGGCATTGCGGATGAACGCGTGGATCTCGACGGGCATCTTGTGCTCGAGCGCCGGCCGGCTCTTGGCGATCAAATCGTTGTCGAGCGCGACGTCGAGGCCGTGATCCTGGGCGCGGACGCGATGGCGCGCGACGCTCGCCGGCAGATCGGGCATATACAGCAGCGGGCGCAGATCGAGGCCGTGCGCCTTCCAGTGGGTCACCGCCCCCTCGATGTCGAGGCAGTCGGCGCGGCCGACCATCTCGTCGACGGTGCGGAAGCCGAGCTCCGCCATCAGCTCGCGCACGTCCTGCGCGATGAACCGGAAGAAGTTTTCGACGAATTCGGGCCTGCCCGAGAATTTCTTCCGTAGCTCCGGATCCTGCGTGGCGATGCCGACCGGACACGTATTGAGGTGGCACACGCGCATCATCACGCAGCCCATCACGACCAGCGGCGCGGTCGCAAAGCCAAACTCCTCGGCGCCAAGCAGCGCGCCGATCACGACGTCGCGGCCGGTCTTCATCTGGCCGTCAACCTGCACGACGATGCGGTCGCGAAGCTTGTTGAGGACGAGCACCTGCTGCGTTTCCGCCAGGCCGAGCTCCCACGGCAGCCCGGCGTGCTTGAGGCTGGTGAGCGGAGAGGCGCCGGTGCCGCCGTCGTGACCCGAAATCAGCACGACGTCGGAATGCGCCTTCGCGACCCCCGCGGCGATCGTGCCAACACCACCCTCGGCCACGAGCTTGACGTGGATGCGCGCGCGCGGATTGCTGTTCTTCAGGTCAAAAATGAGCTGCGCCAGGTCCTCAATCGAGTAGATGTCATGATGCGGGGGCGGCGAGATGAGGCCGACGCCCGGTGTCGAATACCGGACCTTCGCGATCCACGGGTACACCTTGTGCCCGGGCAACTGTCCGCCTTCGCCGGGCTTGGCGCCCTGCGCCATTTTGATCTGCAGGTCGTCGGCGTTGACCAGGTACTCGCTCGTGACGCCGAAGCGCGCGGATGCCACCTGCTTGATGGCGCTGCGCCGTGAATCTCCGTTCGGATCGCGGACGTAGCGCGCTGGGTCTTCCCCGCCCTCGCCCGTGTTCGACTTGCCGCCAAGGCGGTTCATCGCAATAGCGAGTGTCTCGTGCGCCTCACCGCTGATCGAGCCATAGGACATCGCGCCGGTCGAGAACCGCCTGAAGATCGACTCGGCTGGCTCGACTTCGTCGATCGGCAGCGCCGGGCCGACCGGCTTCAGCCGGAACAGGCCGCGCAGCGTCGCGCGATGTTCGTTCTGCCGATCGACGGCGCGCGTATAGTCCTTGAAAATCGCGTACTGGCCGCTGCGCGTCGCATGCTGCAGCTTGAACACCGTGTCCGGATTGAACAGGTGGTACTCGCCGTCACGGCGCCACTGGTACTCGCCGCCCGGGTTCAACTCGTCGACACCGGCCGGCTGCGGCCCGTATGCGCGCTCGTGGCGCATGCAGGCTTCCTTCGCGATGATGTCGATGCCGACGCCGCCGACGCGCGACGTCGTGTGCGTGAAGAAGCGATCGATGAATTCCTGATGCAGGCCGATCGCCTCGAAGATCTGGGCCCCGCAGTAGCTGGCCAGCGTCGAGATGCCCATCTTCGACATCACTTTGAGGATGCCCTTGTTGAGCGCCTTCACGTAGTGCTCGATGGCATCCTCGCGCGACACGCCGGCAATCAGCCCGTGCGCGATCATGTCGTCGATCGTCTCGAATGCCAGATACGGATTGACGACGCCGGCA
>DASTZI010000201.1:0-15466 GCA_035764385.1 Vicinamibacterales bacterium | reverse complement strand
CTGCCTGGCCATCGGCGCCGCAAACGTCGAGTTGGTCAACGTCGCGAATCAGATGCCGCCGCAGGTCACCAACGGCGGCCGCTTCGGACAGGCGCCGGATCAAAGGACGCCCGAGTACCTCAAGACGCGCGAAGAGTTGCGCCAATGGCGCATCAACCTGCCGCTCGACCGCTTCCGCGAAGTGCGGAAGAAGTTCGACGATGCCGGATTGAACCTGTTCTCGTACGTTTACACCATCGACGACGACATGACGGATCCGGAGATTGACGCGGTGTTCCGTCAGATGCAGGCGCTGAAGGTCGGGCTGTTCTGCACGAACCAGACACGCGTCACGATGGCGGCGCGCATGGCTCCGTTCGCGGACAAGTACAAGGTCAAGCCGGCGTGGCATCCGCACGACAACATCGACTCACCTGTCGAAGTCGCCACAGCGGCGACGCTCGAAAAGCTGCTCGCGATGTCGAAGAACTTCGTCATCAACCTCGACATCGGCCACTTCACCGCGGGCAACAACGATGCAGTGGATTTCCTGAAGAAGCATCACGATCGCATCTCGCACCTGCACATCAAGGATCGAAGCCGGAACCACGGGCCGAACGTGCAGCTCGGCACGGGTCAGACGCCGATCAAGGAGTGCCTCGGGCTGATTCGCGACAACAAGTGGCCGATCTACGCCATCATCGAACGGGAGTTCCGTGGCCCTGGAACGCCGGTCGAAGAAACGAAGTGGCAGATGGACTATCTGAAGAAGGCGCTCGATACGACCACGACGACTGCGTAACACGCAATGCGTTTCTCGGGATTGCTCGTTGCCGCGGGGCTGGCGCTCGCAGCGCCGGCCCCCATCTCCGCACAATCTGCCCAGACGTTGACCCCGCCCGCCGCGGAATGGACGGGACCGCGTACCTCAGACGGCCAGCCAGACGTCCACGGCTCGTACGCAAAAGACTGGATTGGGGCGCGGGGACCGAACTTCGATCTCGAAGAAGGACAGGACCCCGAAGAGATGCGCGCGACGGGACGCAAGCCGGAAGACTTCCCGAAACCGCAAATGGTCCGAACTCCCGACCGCCACATCCCCTATCAACCGTGGGCGCGCCAGCAACGGATCGAGAACCGCAAGAACTTTTTCAATCCTACAGAGCTGTGGCACCTCGACTCGAACGCGCGCTGCCTGCCGATGGGGTTCCCGCGCGAGAGCCTCGATCAGGGGACCGAGATCATCCAGACGCCTGGCCTCGTCTTTTTCGAATACCCGTACAACAGCGTCGTCCGCACCATCTATCTGGACGAGCGTGCGCCGCTCAACGATCGCGTGAAGTTGTGGTACGGCGATTCACACGGTCGATGGGAGGGCAATACGCTCATCGTCGAAGGACGGAACTTCAACGAGCACGGCTGGTACGACACGTACGGGAATTTTCACAGCTCCGATCTGCGGATAGAGGAGCGGTTCACGTTCGTCGGCACTCGCATGTATTACGACGTGACCAGCCACGACGCCCGGGTCTTCTCGCAGCCATGGACCGCGCACGTGGAGTTCAGAAAGAACACCGGTAACGTCGACGAACCGTGGGAGACGGCCTGCTTCGAAGGCGAGCGCGATACGCAGCATATCTTTCCGGGGAAGACCATGCCGAAGTGAAACGCACCAGGCTCCTTCTCGAAGTGCTGCTGGTCGTACTCGCGGCAACAACCTCCGCGTCGGCGCAGACTGCGGGTCAGCCGCTCCCGCGTACCGTCGATGGAAAGCCGGATTTATCCGGCGTCTGGCAGGTACTCAACAGCGCCGCGTACGACATCGAGGATCACGCCGCCCAAGTTGGTGTGCCGGCTGGCGCCGGTGTCGTCGTCGGCGGCGAGATCCCGTACCAGCCGTCGGCGCTCGGGCAGCGCAAACGAAACTACGAGAACCGGACGACGGACGATACCGACGCGAAGTGCTATCTCCCCGGTGTGCCGCGCATCACCTACATGCCGTACCCGTTCCGGATCATCCAGACGCCCGAGCGGATCGACATCTCATACGAGTACGTCGGCGCGCTGCGACATATCTTCATGAACACACCGCATCCGCGCGGTCCGATTGAATGGTGGATGGGAGATTCGCGGGGACGTTGGGACGGAGACACGCTGGTCGTGGATGTCGTTCACTTCAACGATCAGACGCGCTTCGACAAGGCGGGGAATTTCCACAGCGAGATGCTGCACGTCGTCGAGCGCTACAGCGTGATCGATGCGACGCATCTGAACTACGAGGTGACGATCGAAGACCCGAAGGTGTTCACCCGGCCGTGGAAGATGCAGATGCCGCTCTACAAGCGCATTGAGTCCGCGCCGCGTGTCCTCGAGTACTACTGTTACGGATTCAGCGACGTCTACACCCTGCCCGCCGGCCGCTAAGGTTTTGCGTCCTTTCCCTGCCAGATTTCCTGAAGATGCTCCAGGTCCTTGTTGTTCTCGCAGAGATGCTCGAGCAGCTCCGTGTCCGGCTGCAGGTTGAACCGGAGCGTGTCTGATGTCCATGGACGCGAGTACGCCTTGGGATCATTGACGGTGACCACCAGCTCCAGGCGTCCGAAGTTAATTCGGCGGTAACGCTCGGTCAGCTGCAGCGCTTCAGTGTGCGGGTGGCCGCTGTTATCGAGCCAGCTGCCCTCTTTGAAACCAGCCGTGTCGACGACAAACGTGTCACCCTCCCAGCGGGCAACCGAGTAGCCGTACCAGGCGGGATCGGGATCCACGGGCGGCTTCCGACCATCGGTGAAGAGTTGCCGGTAGACGTGGAACTCCTCGAACAGCACCAGCGTCACGCCCGGAATCTGAATGATCTTGAACGGGAGGCCCGGGACAGTCATGGCATCGGGGACACCGTGCGGCATGCACCGTGTCATCGGCCTGTCGTAGCCCATCGTCGCGACGCGACGCTTGTAGAGTTCAGCTGCCGCCGGCAGCATCGGCGCGTCGGTGCCTGGAGGCAACAGATTCTCGTTGTACCGGGGGCTGTCGGTGCGCCAGATGCCGGACAAATCCGGCTTACCGTCGGCGGCGCGAGGAGTCGGCGCGTTCAGGTTCGGCTTTCCGTCAGGAGTGCGCGGGGTTCCCGGAAGCGGCAATGACAGCCACTGGGCCGCCGCCGTCCCGCCAATGACGCACACCATCGCAAAAACGAGCATCGGACCACGCAACCCAGGGTGATGGGACCGCATGCGAGCTTCCCTCCAGTGGCCAGATTGTGCTGCGATCACCCAAGCGGCGCAATTGGAAATGCGCGACGTGGGCATTCAGCCGTTCGACGAGGAGGTTCGCGATGAAGCAAGGTCCGATGATCCTGACCCGGCGCGAGTTCGGCAAGGTGCTCGCCGCTGCGCCGCTTGCCGCTGGTGCCGCTCAACAGCAACGGCCCCTCTACGCGATCAACGGAGTGGGGCTTGGACTCGAGACGTTCAGTTTTCACGACTTGCCACCCGCAGCCGACCCACGTCTGATTCCCACCATCATCAGCAACATGCGGGAGATCGGCATCGGCGAGTGCGAGATCATGTCCGGACATATCGAGCCGTGGCCGACCATCGCGACAGGTTGGTGGGTGCAGTCTCGCCGGGCGCCAGGTTTCCAGAAGCTGCGTGAAGACGCACGGAAGTGGCGTCTCAGCGCGCCGATGAGTTATTACACGAATATCCGAAAGCAGTTCGAAGACGCGGGCCTTCGCATCTACCTGTACAACGTCAACTTCAACGAAACGTTCACCGACGAGGAGCGCGACAAGACGTTCGAGGCGGCCAAAGCGCTCGGTGCCGCCGGGTTCAGTTCGTCGACGGTCATCAGCGAGGCAAGGCGACTGGTCCCGTTCGTCGAGCGCCACAAGATGTTCGTGGCCATGCACAACCACAACAACCTCGTGGATCCGGATCAGTTCGCAACACCCGAAAGCTTCGAAACCGCGCTCGCGATGTCGCCGTACTTCAAGGCCACGCTCGACATCGGCCATTTCGTCGCAGGCAACAACGATCCGGTGGCGTTCATCAGGAAGCACCACGACCGCACGATCAACATCCATGTTCGCGATCGAAAGCGGAACAACGGTCCGAACAGACCGTTCGGCCAAGGTGACACGCCGATTGCGGAGGTGCTGCGGCTGATTCGAGACGAGAAGTATCCAATCCGCTGTTATCTCGAGTACGAGTACGGATCGTTCCGGTCGTCGGTCGACGAGGTGAAGAGATGCCTGGATTACTGCCGCCGCGTGCTGGCGTAGCGCTCGTCGCCGTCTTCGCGGTCGCGGCCCTCGCCGACGCTCAGGCACCTCAGGGCAAGGCGGATGCGGGCGGCTTCCCGGCGCCCACTCCGGAACTGGAGCGCGGTCGCGCGGTCTACGTTCTGAGCTCCTGTCATTTCTGTCATGGGGTCGATCTCACCGGCGCACAGATGGGAGCGACGGATCTGATGCATTCGCCGCTGATTGCGGCCGATCAGAATGGCAATTTCATCGGGCCGGTGGTGCGCGCCGGCAAGCCGAATCTGCAGACGGCGATGCCCAGCTACCCGGATCTGACGGCGCAGGAAATTGCGGATCTTGCCGCGTACGTGCACTACCTTCGCCGGCAGGGGCGCTATCGCGAGTTGACCATGGACGCCGAGGAGCAGGGCGACCTACGCACCGGCGAGACGTATTTCAAGGCGAACTGCGCGGCATGTCATTCAAAGTCCGGTGACCTTGCCGGCGTCGCGGCCAAGTACCCTGGTGCGACGTTGCGGGCGCGGACTCTGCGCCCGAGCGATGATCCCGCGCCGGCGGGAACGGATCGAACGGCCGTCGGGCGGCAGCAACACGGAAAGCTGCTCGAGCGCTACGCCGCGGCCGATGTACGGAATGTGATCTCGTTCTTGCGCGAACGGTGACCCTGAGCTACGTCTCGAGCGCGGCCCTCGCGTAGTCAAGACACTTCTGAACTTCCTGCACCGCGGTGCCCTTGCCGTTGTACTCGTACTCGATGCAGGCGGGGAACGGTGACTTCCGCTGCTTCATCAGCTGCAGCACTTCTTTAATCGGCGCGTCGCCTTTGCCCCATTCGGTCGTGTTGACGTCGTTGCGATCTTCCGCGCGCCGCAGCCGATCTTTCAGATGCAGGTTGGCGATGCGATCGTGATGATCGCGAACGAACTTGACCGCGTCTCCACCAAATGCGGTGAAGTGCCCCGTGTCGAGCGTCACCTTGATGTACGGTGAGTGCCCCAGCGCCGCTTCAAGATTTTTCGTGTACGCCATTCCATCGGGATTTCGGTCGAACGGCGCGTTCTCGCTGTGCGCGGAGACGTACACCTTGTGGCGGTCCGCGAACGCCGCCGCACGCTTGATCGATGCGACCGTACAGTTCGCGCTGATGATGTTCGTCTTCAACGCCTTCGCGAAATCGAACACCGCCTCGATCTCGTCGTCCACGAGGTCGTCCGACAAGTTGGCCATGCACGAGTAAATCTGAATACCCGCATCATCAAACTTCTTGCGAGCGCGCTCGAAGACGTCGAGCGGACGTGAGATGCGCCACTGGCGCAGCTTCTCCCGCGCCGCCTCGTCGGTCGGCCCACGACCCGGACCTCCTGGCGGCTCGACAAACGCGATCCAGAATTCGGCGAGGTCGATGCGATTCTGCCTGTACGCGTCGATGGTCTTGTCCATCAACTGATCGACGCCTTCGCGCGACCAGGGCTGTGACGCATCGCGCAGGGAGCGGTAGCAGTACGTGATCGCGCCGACGCGTACACCCCCGAAGCGCGAGCTGTACCTCGGCAGCTTCGTCTGCGACCACGCGACCGAGACCGCGGCGAGTGAACCGGCGACAGCTTTCCCGAACTCTCGGCGTGTCAGCATGACGTTCCTTCAGACTAGAAGCGGGCCGGCGCGGGACGCTCTGTCAGAAATCGTGCACGATCGGCGTCGTTCTGAATGCAGTTGAGGACGCGCGGCTCCGGCATCGCCCCGACCTTGTAATACCGGAATGTGTAGGAGTGGGGCGTTCGGAAGACTGTCGGATCCGCCCACGTGAACGTGACCATGAGTTGATCACCGGAGGCCGCCAGCTTGTACGACTCGGTTAAATGCGCCCGCGATGTCCGGTAGCCGCCCCCTGGAATGGCCGTGATGCCGCGCTCGTTGAAGCCGACCGTATCGACGACGAGGGTGTCGCCTTGCCATCGGCCGATCGAGTGGCCGTTTGTGGTGCCTTCGAGCTCCTCGGCGTCCGGATGTTTCCGACCGTCGGTGTAGATATAACGTGTGGACGACGGCGAGCGCGCGACCATGCCGATCACGGCCGGACTCTGCCGGATGTCGAGGACGCCGCGATCGTCCATAACCGCCGGCATTCCGACGTTGACGCAGCCGCGAATCGCTTCCTGATCCTTCGCGCGTCGCATCTCGAGCGCACCTTGTGCGGCCGTGGTCAGCGGCGCGCGCGGCACGTTGAAGCTGTCGAACCGCAGCTCCCAGTACCCGGAGAGATCGGGACGCGCCGCTGCTTCACCCTGCGCGAGTGCAGACGTGGACCACGCGAGCACGACAAGCGCCAGGAAGCCTCGCAGCGCCACTACTTCTCGGCCTTGGTCGTGGTGTATTGCCGGTCCGGCTGCGCGACGGCCGGCTCCTCGTTGTTTTCGATCGGAATCCCTTCAGGCAATCGCTTGTACGTGTAGGAGTACGTGTGCGGTGCCAGGAACACGGTCGAGTCTTCCCAGGTGAAGGTGACCGACAGCTCGTCGGGGCCGACGAGCCGGTATCGTTCGACGAGGTGAGTCGTGTCCTTCGCACGGCCACCGCCCGGCACCAACATCACCGGCCTCCGGCTGTCGCACACGCGTGGCGTGAATCCGATCGTGTCGACGACCAGCGTGTCCCCCTCCCAATGTCCGATCGAATCGCCGAATCCGGTCGGCACATAGGACGGAGCTTTCACATCACGATGCGGCCGCCCATCCGTGTAGATGAACCGGCCGCGATTCGACTCAGAGCCCATCAGCACTTCGTCACGCGACGCCACGATGTTGATCGGCGGTGACGAGGCCATCATCATCGGAAGGTTGCCGACCGGGCAGGCCGCCGTTCGTGGCGCGCGATTCACGACGTTCCCTGCCGCCTCGCTTGCAGCCATCCTCTGGTTGTCCGCGATGATGTCTGGCTGGAGCTTCGGCTTCGGCACGTTGTCGAACCAATCGGTCCAGCTGCCGGAGCCCGGATCCTGCACGAGCCAGAGTCCCGACATCTCCGGTACGGCGGCTGTTCCCTTCTTCTCTTGCGCGTAGGCGGCCGGCGCGGTGAGCAGCAGGCTCGCCATCACACTCGCCGCGATCGCTCTGATCGTCATCCTGTCCTCCGCATCAAGGTCCGGCTAAAGCCGGACCCCATCGACATCCGGCATTAAGGTCCGGCTAAAGCCGGACCCCACCGAGATCAGTGGGGTCCGCCTTCAGGCGGACCGGAGCTACGGATTCACCGTGAACGCAAACAGCGTGTCGCCCGCCGCGACGAGGACATACTGGCGTCCATCCACCATGTAGGTTTCCGGCGCGTTCGACACCTGGCCGGTCGCTGCATGCCAGAGCGGGTTGCCGTTGGCAACGTCGTAGGCAACGAAGTTTCCATCAGGGTCGCCGCCGAACAGCAGCCTCCCTGCGGTCGTCAGCAGCCCCTGTCCGCGTCCTTCCGCCACAGTGCGGTACTTATGCTTCCACGCGATCTTGCCGCTCTTCGGATCGATCGCCATCAGATAGCTGCCAACGGTGCCGACACTTCGCTCGTCCTTCCCTCCGAGCCCCATCGCACCGCGCGGATCGAGTTCCGTCAGGTAGTACATCGCGTAGGTATCGGACGCCGGCAGATAGAACAGGCCAGTGTCGGGGCTGTAGGCGGGCGGCGGCCAGTTCGTCGCGCCTTGATTGGCGCCGGACACGAGCGCGCCACCGACGTGATAGTCCTTCGCCGGATTCCGCACCGGCTGTCCCGACTCGTTGAGCCCTTTCGCCCAGTTCGCCGTCTCCGAGAACTTCGACGTGACGACGTGCTGACCGGTCATACGGTCAACGGTGAAGTAAAACCCGTTGCGGCTCGCCGTGAGCACCAGCTTGCGGCGCTGCCCCTCGACCATGGTGTCGACGAGGATCGGCGTCTGCGCCGAATCCCAGTCATGCGTGTCGTGGGGCGAGGTCTGGTAGTACCAGGCCATCTTGCCAGTGTCAACGTTGATGGCGACAAGCGCACAGGTGAAAAGGTTGTCGCCTTCCCCGCGCGTCTGTGAGGTATAGGCCGGCGTCGGGTTCCCAGTACCGAAGATATAGAGGTGTGTCTCCGGATCGTAAGAGCCCGGCACCCACGGATGTCCACCGCCGTGACGCGCGGCATCCAGGTTCTTCCACGTGTCGAGTCCGGGATCCCCTTCGTTCTGCGGCGTCACGTACCACTTCCACTGCGTCTTGCCGCTCTCGGGATCGAATGACTCGAGCCACCCGGGCGCATCAAGATCGTTGCTCGTTCCGACGAGCACGTGGTTGCCGATCACGATCGGCGCCATCGTCGAGAAATACTGCTGGCTGAACGGGCTGAACTCGCGGTGCCATCGCTCTTTGCCCGTCCGCGCGTCAACGGACACCAGGTAATCGTCCGGAGTCACGAAGAACAAATAGTTGCCCCACATTCCCACACCACGGTTGCCGATGTGGGTCCCACCCTTTGTCTTCCAGAAGTAGTGCCACAGCTCGTGGCCATCGTTGGCGTCGAGCGCCCACGTATTGTCGGGCGTTGTGACGTAGAGGACACCGTTGACGGAGAGAATCGAGCCTTTGATCTGCGTGGGGCCAGCAACCGTGACGCTGCCGTCGCCTTCGCCGCTGACGATGACTTCCGGGTCTCGGGGTCCACGCGGCCCGGCCGGACCGGGCCCGTTCGTCAGCCGCCGCTGCCAGGCGAGGGTGAGGTGCTTGACGTTCGACTGGTTGATCTGTGTCAGCGAGCTGTAACGGCGGCCGGTGTAATCACCGGAATAGGTGGGCCACGATTCGCCGAGCGCCTTGTTGATGGACGCGGGATCGAGCCCCTGGCCAATGGCGATCGTGGACGCGCCGACCACGAGTGCGGCAAGCAGCAATCTCTTCATATCGCTTTACTTGAGCGTGACGAGAAACGCAGTGATGTTGTGGATGTCTTCGTCGCTGTAGGTTAGGAGCAGATCGCGATGGCCTTTCAGCGGATCGCGCAGCTCCACTTTCGGTGCGTTCGCACCCTCTGTCCTGAACGTGCGGTAGGTGCCGTCGGCCATCTTCAACGAGACCATGAAATCGTCGATGCGGTTGAGGGTGCCTTCGACCTTCTGGCCGTTTGCCATTGTTACAACGGCGGCGATTGGCGGTGCCGGTCGCGGCGCGCCACCACCTCGCGTTCCGCCGGTGCCGGGCAATAGCCACGTCTGTTGAAGGAGCTTCGGATCCGTAAAGCGATTGGCCACACTCTGCAGATCTCCAGTTGGCGAATGACACGCCGTGCATTTCGCCTGGAAGAGCGTGCGGCCGGTCTCCGCATTGCCGACGACGATGTTGACCTGCCGCTCGCCGGTACGGCTGCTGACGGGGAGACTGTGAAGGAACGCGGCGATATCGGAGATCTGCGCGGGCATCAGCATGAACGGTGGCATTCCCTTGTCGGCGCGGCCGCCGAGGACGACGGGACCAACGCGTTCGCCCTTCTCGTCGAGGAGCACGACGTCGGAGCGCATCAGGTTGGGCCCGCCGTTGTCGCCACCGCGCGCGTCAGGTCCGTGGCAGAACGCGCAGTTGACAGAGAAGAGCGCCTTGCCGCGGTCAACACCGGCAGGATCGGTTACCGGACGTTGAGGGTAGGCCACGAAACCGCCTTGCCCACCCTGAGCCGCGCCACCGGCGCGCCCTGCGCCTTGCGGAGGAGGCCCCTGCGCCGAGACGACACCGAGCCACAGCGCAGCGCTGCCAAAGGCACACAGGTGGACGAATTTTCTGTTCACAGACCTTGAGCTCCGCCAACCGTCTAATTAGGTCTGTTCGCCAGTGTTCTTCGGCCGCGCGATGTCGTGATAGAGACGACGTCCATCGGGAAGGATGACGTAGAACATCGAGGCGCCCTTCGAGCCGTCCTTCAACGGATGCGCGACAACGGTGATCTCATCACCAGCCTTGAACGTGGACTTGTTCCATCCCTGCCGGCCCATGATGTTCGTGCTGCCGCCCTCGATGTCCCACGTGCCGACGGTTTCGGGATCGACGCCCGGACCTGGATCGACCTTGATCATGAGATGTGCGTGGGGGTTGACCCATTTGAATTCGAGCACTTTGCCCTTGTAGGTCACGTTCTTGTCCATCGAGAAGATGGAGAAGGAGTGATGGGCGAACGCGGGGACCGCCGCCGCAAGGGCGAACGCTGCCACTGCGGCTGAGCGTCGAAACGCGAATTTCATAAGGTTGCTCCTGTCAATCGGACGTAGGCGGTACGGAAAAGTTCGGCGCTATTGTCGCGCGATTTGCAACCGGTTACAAGGGCCTGATTACGGGCAAAATTCAATGCTCCCAGACTGTCGCGGTGGTAGGATTCACGGCCTATGCGCCAGCCGAGCCCGCACCGAATCCATTGCGCCGCCCTCCTGGTTTTCGCGGCATTCTGCTCGCCCGCCGCCGCGCAGTCAACGCCCAATCCATTGCAGTTGAGGCCCGATCACGCCACCGCGGCGGTCGCCGATCTGGACCGGGCGGTCCGCTGGTATCAGGACATGCTCGGCTTCAGGGTCGTCAATCGCGGGGACCGGCCGAACGGCAGTCGCTTCGCCGACCTCGAGATTCCAGGGTACGGAATCGGCCTCGTACAGAACCCCGGTGCTCCACCAACGGCCGGCGCAAGGTCAGGCTGGATTCATATCGTCTTCTCCGTACCGGATCCTGCGCGAGCGTTTGCCGCGCTGACGTCGCGCGGTGCGGACGTCACCACGCGCGGAAATCCGGCGCCGGCACAAATCACGACCTTCCTTCTGCACGACAGCGAAGGCAACGAAATCGAAATCGTTCAGGGACACTGATATGCGAATCGCCGTGTTGTTCATGGCGCTGTCGATCGGAAGCGGCGTTGCCGTAGCGCAGCAGCCCCCGGCGGCGCCCGCCCCCGCGACCGCGCCACAAGCAGTCGTCAAGCCGGTGGCCGAGGGCGTCTACATCTTTGAGTTCGCCGGTTATCAGTCGATGTTCGTCGTCGATCCGGGCGGTGTGCTCATCACCGATCCGATCAGCCCCGCAGCCGCGACTGCCTACCTGGCGGAGGTCAGAAAGCTGACCTCCGCGCCAATCAGGTACGTCGTCTACAGCCACCATCACTTCGATCACATCGCCGGCGGCGCGCCGTTCAAACAGGCGGGCGCGGTGTTCGTGGCGCACCGCAACGCAAAGCTGCAGCTTGAACGGTTGAAGAATCCCGCGGTCGTGCCGATTGACCAGACCGTCGACGAATCAAAGACGTTGACCGTCGGCCGCACGAAGGTGGATCTCCTGTATCTGGGACGCAACCACTCCGACAACAGCCTGGTCGTGTCAGTTCCCGCGAAGAAGGTGATCTACGCGGCCGACTGGCTTCCGGTTGGAGAGTTGATCTGGCGCAACGTCTTCGACTCGTACATCGACGAGTGGTTCGAAGGGATCGATCGCGTACTCGCGCTGGATTGGGACAAGCTCATTGTCGGTCACGCTCGCGCGCACAATCCGAAGGGCTGGGGGACGAAAGACGACGTGCGCGCGTTCAAGGCGTACTTCACGGACTTGAAAGAGGCGGTGCGCGTCGCCTACACGCAGGGACTCTGTCCAAATCGCGCGCCGAACGAAGTCAAGCTGCCGAAGTACGCGAACCTCTTCGAGTACGATGAGTTCCTGCCGATGAACGTCGATCGGATGTGCCTCTACTGGCGGAACGGGTGGCAGTAGTCAGTGGGCAGTGGGCAGTCGGCAGTCAGCAGTCGGCAGTCGGCAGTCAGCAGTCGGCAGTCGGCAGTCGGCAGTCGGCAGTCGGCAGTGAGAAGCATGGTTCTGCCCACTGCCCACTGCCGACTAATCAGTAGTACTTGCTCTGAATCGGACAGCCCGGGAAGTAATTGCCTTTCGCCAGTTCGTCGGCGCAGTGCTGGCGCGCGCGAACGGTGCCGCCCTTCAGCAGTTCCTCCGCCTGATCGTAGGTGAGCACATCGGGATGCTCGCGCCACACCGAGTGCACCGGCGAGATCTTCTGCACGTCGAGGTGGTAGTGCGAGATGACATCGCGGAATGTATCGGGCCAATGTTGCCAGTCGAATGCAGCCGTGACCATGTCGCCCTCGATCAGCAGCTTCTCGGCGGGCACGTACGCGAAGACGACGTCGGCCATGTGGCCGTTGTTGCGCCCCCAGTAGACGTCCACGGTCCGCGTGTCGTCGGCTAGCTGCAGATGCTCGTCAACGGGCATGAACTTCAGCGGCTTCGGATTTTTCGCAAGGTCATCTGGAAAATCCGGCGCGGCATGCGTGGCCATCTCGCGGAAGATGACGCCGCTCATCGGCCGCTGCACGATGGTCAGTCCTTCGGCGACCGCTTCGCGAAAACCGGCGGTGTGATCGAAATGATGGTGGCTGATGATCAAATGCGTTACGGGCTTGCCGGGCACGAGCACCCGCGCATGATCGATGACCGCCTTCGCCTGGCCGCGGGCGTTGACGCCCAGCTCGAAGAGCACAACATGATCCTTGAATTCGATCACCGTCGTCCCGTTGTTGACGCGCCAGATCCCTTTCGCCACGGGCACGGACGTCACCGGCTGTACCGAGTAGGACGATGGCTCCGGCGCGGAGCGCACCGCCGCCGGAGCGGTGAGATCGGGGATGTTCGAATCGACGTCGTACGCGTCGACATACAGCTTGAAGAAGTCGATGTTTCTGAAGTCGAGGCGCGTCTGATACGCGAGCGGCATCATCAGACCCGACGTCTCGGACCAACCGGAAAAGGTGGTGGTGAGATTCGCCTGACCGAGGTTCGTCTGCGGATGCGACCATCGCACCCATGCCGGCATGTGCTCGGCGGTGAATGCCGCGGTCAATTTCTCGCCCTGCTTCAGCGTGACGTCGATCGTGGTGATGCCGGACGCCTGATGCGGTGAGGACAGCTTCGTCCCGGGATCGAGCATCGCTCGAACGAGCACCACCGGGTTGTTCAGCATCCACATCCGCCGCATGTGAACACCGTCCATGATCAGCGGATTGTCGAGAAACTGGGGAACGCGTTGCGCCCGTTCACCGTTGATGTCGAAGGCGACGTCGCCGTCGAGACGGTTGTCGTTGAGCGCGAAACTGTGGCCGAACGGTGCGAGGAACGGAAACACCATGTTGCGCCGCTCGCGCATCTGGAAACGACCGTTCGCGAGGTCGTAGACGCGGGTCAGATCGTTGGCCGCCATGTACTTCTCGGGCGCGTCAGGTGATCCGGTAATTCGGCCGCCGCCCATCTGATACGCGTACTGCGCGTATCCGTGCAGCGTGATGTTCCTCACCGCCTGGATCTTGTCGACGCCCCCGAGCGCCTTCGCCGCGTCCTCGACGATGGCGCGCGCCGAGCCGCCTTGTGCACGCCCGACCTCCCACGCCGCAGCGGCGAGCGCCACCGTCACCAGGGCGACGGCAAGCCATCTCATGTTGCGCATTGACGTTCCTCCGCTCCTTACCGAACTTGTGCCGGACAGCCCGGAAAATAGTCGCCTTTCGCAACGTGATCGGCGCAGAACTGCTTCACGCGATCGATGCCGCCGTTGACCATCTTGATCACTTCATCTCTCGTCATCGGCGTCATATGCACGGGCACGTTCCGCTGAACGTCGATCTTCCGATACGCGATGTTATCCAGCCAACTGTCGCCCCACCACTGCAGGTCCTCGGCAGCCGTCGCGATGTCCCCTTCGATCATCATCTTGTGCTCGGGAATGTAGGCAAAGACACCATCACCCATATGGTTGTTGGCGATAACGTGGTAGATGTCCATCGTCATCGTGGCGTCTGCCAGGCGTAAATGATCGTCGACGGGGATGAAGTTGAGCGTCTTTCCGCTCCTGGCGAGATCGTCGGGAAAATTCGGGGCCGGCCGCGACGTCATCTCACGAAAGATCACGCCGTTGTCGCGCCTGGAAATCACCGTCAGTCCTTCGGCGACGGCTTCGCGTAGACCGGACGTGTGATCGAAATGGTGGTGGGAGACGATCACCTGGGTCACCGGCTTGCTCGGGACGATGGCGCGCGCCTTTTCGATGACCTGCTTGATGCGTGCAGGCTGCCCGTCGACTTCGAACAGCGTCATGTGATCGGCGAATTCAATCACCATCGTCCCGCCGGTAATCCGCCACACACCACGGGCCATCGGGGTCACCTCAAGCGGGCCACCACCGAAGCCGCCGCCTCCTCCCGGCTGCGCACTTGTGACTGAGGCCGGCGCGGCAAGATCCTGGATCGGTGAATCCACGAGGTAGTTGTCCACGTAAATCTTGACCTGCTCGACCTCGGGTCTCCAGTCGAAGCGCGTGGTGTAACCCAGCGGAAGCTGAACGCCTCCAAACGGAACGTATCCATAGAACCGCGTGGTGTACGTCACTTCGCCCAGATTGATGTTCGGTCCGATCCAGCGGACAAATTCAGGCAGGTTCGCTGGCGGTCGAATGGCAATCGTGAGGAGGTCACCTTCCTTCAACTTCAGGTCGACGAGTGTTAGACCGCTCTCCTGACGTCGATTGCTGACGGCGTTCGGGGCGTTGAGGGCCGCACGGATGGCAACGACCGGATTGGTATGCATCCACATCCGTCGATCGCGCGCATCGCCGCCGCGAGTGGCCTGTCCATTCGCGTTGAGGTTGTACGCAATCGCACCGTCGAGCAGCTGCCGCTGCAGCGCGAAATCATGTCCCCCGTAGATCGCAAACGGGAACAGGTCGTTGCGACGCTCCTGGTGGTACATCCGTCCGTGTTCGAGGTCGTAGACGCGGCGGTAGTCGTTGGCGGCGATGAACTTCTGCGGCGCGCCGGGCAACGGCGAGATGTTGCCGCCGCCATTCTGATACGCGTATTGCGCGTAGCCAATGAGCGTCACGTTGCGCAGCGCGCGAATCCTGTCGGCGCCGCCGAGCGCCGCCGCAGCCGCGTTGATGGCTTGCGCCGCCGTCTGTCCAGGGACGACTGTTGCGGGTGCGGGTGCCGGCTGCTGCCCGCGCACGACGATGGCGGCCAACACCGCCATTGTCGCGACGCCGAGCAGCGTGCGCGTTCTAGACAACATGGAAAGACCGACCTCGGCTTTGCAAAGCGCGGGTTACGCTTCGCGTGGGTCGCTCAACGCAGAGCCGCATACAAAGGAGGTCGGTCGTGCTGAAGTCTATAACCATCATCGCGTTCGATCATCACGCGGC
>DASTZI010000200.1:0-4785 GCA_035764385.1 Vicinamibacterales bacterium | reverse complement strand
CGCCGACGGCGAGCGATCCAGCCTCCTGCGAAAACCTGCAGGCGGCCGCCATAAGGAGGACGAGGCAACCCGCGACACCGCGCCGATTCCCCATTTGTTCCCCCTCACTTACCAAACACACGCGGCTCGAGCGGCGCTTGCGCTGTCAACACGAAGTCGTTCGCGGATTTGCCAAGCGCGACGCGATAGACGCCTTCGGTAATTCGCCAGCGGCCGAGACCGTTGCCGCCCTCGAAGCGCGCGAGCAGACGAGGGTCGGCTTTCACCGTCACGGTCTTCGACGCGCCTGGTGAAAGCTCCACGCGCTCGAATCCAAGCAGCCGCATGCGCTTCTCACCCGCGGCGTCGGTGAGATACACCTGCGGTACATCCGCGCCCGCGACCTTTCCGGTATTCGTCACAGTGAACGTCGCGGTGATCGTGTCGCCGCCGCTGACCTTCAGGTCCTTGTAGTCGAAGCTCGTGTAGCTCAAGCCGTAACCGAAGGCGTACATCGGCTTCCGGCCTTTCTGCGCGTACCAGCGGTAGCCGACCTCTCCGGCTTCGTCGAAGCGGAGCGTGACGGGTGTTCCCCATCTCGTTGCCAGAATCGGCATCGTCGGTCGCGGCGTATCGGCAAGGGCGGCGGGCCAGGTGATCGGGGTGTGACCCGACGGATTGACTTTGCCGGTGAGCACTTCCGCGATCGCCGTGGCGCCCGCCTGGCCAGGAAACCATGCCTGGACGATCCCTTTCACCTTGTTCCGCCACGGCATCGACACGGGGTTGCCGGTCTCAAGAACGACGATCGTGTTGGAATTTGCGCCGACGACCGCGTCGATCACCGCGTCCTGTCCCCACGGCAGCGACAAGTCCGGCAAGTCGAAGGCCTCGCCCTCCACCCGCACGCCGAAGACGATCACCACGTCGGACCGCTTCGCAAGGAGCGCGGATTCGGCAGGCGTATACGCCCCGTCGTATTCAATCTCCGCAGAGGGAAGCAGCTTCTTCAGCTCGTCGACGGGAGAAGGCCGGAACAGGAACAGACTGCGCGCCGCGCCCAGTCGCCCATGTGCTCCGCCAATGTTGATCTCTTCCGCATAACCTCCGACAGGCATAACGGCCCCGGAACCCGTTCCCCCCACCACGCCCTTTTGCGCGTAGCCGCCGATGACGCCGATCTTCAATGGACGATCTATTGGAAGAGGAAGCACCGACCCGTCGTTCTTGAGAAGGACGATGCCTTGTCGCGCGGCTTCAAGTGCGATGCCGTTGTGCGCCGCCATGTCCACCGGTGGAGCAGGCTCCCACTTATCGATGCCCACGGCATACGCCGAGCGGAGGATGCGGCGGACCATATCCGACAATCTGATCTTGGGGAACGCCCCGTCACGATACGCGGCTCGCAGTTTGTCGGTGAACGCTTCCGCTCCCCATATAGAGACATCGTTCTGAACGCCTGATTCCTGGTCGAGTCCCTTGAGCGCAAAGTTCCAACTAGGTACCGCTCCCCAGTCGGACATCACCCAGCCTTTGTAGCCCCAGTCCTGTTTCAGGACCTGATTCAGCAGCCACTCGTGACCACAGAGAGCGTCACCATTGAGCCTGTTGTATCCGCACACGATGGCGCCCGGCTGCGAACGCTCGATGGCAATCTGGAACCCGAGCAGCTCCGCTTCACGCAGCCCTGTTGGATCGACGATCGCGTCCTGCCAGTGGCGGTCGTGCTCGAAGTTGTTCGCGGCATAGTGCTTGAGCGTGGAGATCACGCCGCCGCTCTGAATCCCGTTGACGGCCTCGGCGGCCATCACGCCGGTGAGCCACGGGTCTTCCGCGTAGTATTCGTAGTTTCGTCCGTTCCTCACTTCGCTCGTGAGGTTCGCTCCGCCACCGAGCACGATGTTGAAGCCACGCACACGCGCCTCGCGAGCGATGGCTTCCCCAATCCTCCGCGCGAGTAAAGGATTGAAGCTCGAGCCCACGAGAATCTCCGACGGGAATGCGGTCGCGCCCTTGTCATCCGGTCTGTAGCCAGGATTGGTGATGCCCATGCTCGCGTCGCTGCTCTGCAGCGCAGGGATGCCGAGACGCGCGATGCCGGGTGTATAGCCAGCGCTCATGTTCTTGACGTCCGCCGGGATGCGCGGGTCACGCGGGATACCAATCAAGGGAGCAGCGCCCATGACGCTGACGATGAGCGAGAACCGCTCGTCGTCGGTCATCTTCGCTTCGGTCTCGCGCGCCCTCGAGTCCGCGTCCGCTTCGGAGCTACGGCGTGACAAGTCCGCGTCCGCTCCTTCAGAGCTACGGCGCGACGAATTCGCGTCCGCCACTCGCGTCCCCGTCGTGGCGACGGCTTGGTGGCTTTCGGCTTCCGGCGGCGAAGAGCGGCCCAACCTCGCGATCGCCACGACAATCACGACCAGTGACAATCCGACGAGGAACTGGTTCACCATCCCCACCAAACCCTCGTGTAATCGCTCACGACATGTCGTGGCGATTGTCGGAAAATCCACACAAATCCCCTGAACGTGGAGGGCAGAACGCGCACGGGCATCGGCTGGAGCACGTCGCGTACCTATGTTGCGCTCCTGCTCGGTCGCAATGGCTAGCTTTACGAGATGAACGGTTCGACGCCGCTCGAATTCGACGTCATCATCAGCGGGGACGGACCACAGTGACCGTACTCGGACTCGTACCAAATGGATATTGCCTGGGCAGATTGAATTGAAGTCCCGCATAGAGACGAAAGCGGATGCGATCTTCGCGTGCGCCGTGGACGGCGGTACCAACGGCCGCCAGCAGGACGATCTGACGTGTGATTCTCTGACGCCCCCCGCCTTCCACGATCAACTCCGTCGGCGATGTGCGGCGCTGCTCCCCGTGCAATTCACCCAGCAGCTCGAGACCTCGACGCATTTCGATTTCAGTCGAGACGCCGTAGAGCCATTCATCGTCAACGTTGCGCACGAAGTTGCGTCCGATTTCGCCATTGAGCTCGACGTGCCCCATCTCCACCGTGAATTCCGTCGGCAGGAAGAACTGTGGACCCTCGTCGACGAGACCTCTGTCCGACATCGACTTGCTGGAGTTGACTTCCAGTTGGGGATAAATCGACCAGGCGACCCTCGTCCCTTCCTCGCCGAGGAAGCGCCACTTGACGCCTGAGTTCGTATTTCCCGGCCCCGTCCCTGCGGATTGTCCATGCGCACGAACGTGCAGCCAGGGCATTTCGAACTTCAGTTGGATGGTCTTTCCGATGCCGTAGTTAATGTCGGCGAGCGGCTGTTCGGTGCGCCGCTGCGACATCGACCGTTCGACGATGGCTGCGAGGTTGATTTCCCAGTATCCCGGACCCGGGGTGTCCGGGTCGTCGGTGATGAGCGGAGGGCCGCCTTGCCCGAACGTGCGCGCCGGGACCAGCAGAATCAGGATGACGAGGGCTCCAACGAGCGTGCGAGTCACGGCATTTCGTGGCGCCAGCGCCTCGACATCGCAAATCACGCGGAGAATCAACCGTCAGGCCGAACGCCGAGTTGACGGCGGGCACGAGTCGTGCCGATTGACGGGCAATCCGCGCCGCGCCGGTCGCCATCGCCATCGCCGCGCTTGGCAATCTATTCAGCTCACGCAGCGGATGCGCTGCGCGGACGTTCAGCAGATCTGCGGCTGGTACTGCCACCCCTAATTGCTCCACGGGCGTGTGGCTTGCTCACGGCGCAACGTGTGAAGTTGCGCTCCAACGAATTGGAAAGGCCCGCCGCGCGGAGCCTCGTTCAAGAAGTCGACGGTCTCGAAGCGGCAGCGCCCGTGCGCCTTGGCGCGCGCATTCTCGACCGCGATCCGCGAGACGTCGATGCCCAGGACCTCGAAGCCGCGCTGCGCGAGGTAGATTGCGTTGGTGCCGGTGCCGCAGCCGACTTCCAGTGTGCGTCCCGGCTCAATAGCGCGCGACTCGATCATCTCGATCAGCATCGGATCGGGTGTGCCGGTATCCCATGGCAGCGGTTCTCCCGAAGCGTAGCTGTCATTCCAAGTCGGATGAGGCATCAGTACTCACCTGATCACAAACAACGAGCCACGGATGGTACTTTCGCGCTCACGACACGCGTGATTCAGATGCCAGCGCGTCAAGTAGCAGCAGAACGAGGTTGACGCGCTGAGCGCGCCGGCGTTCATCACAACCGTGACGGCGCGCCCAGCAGGTTGGCGGGCGGACTTACGCGAACGATCCATGGTCGGCAAAACGATCGCACGTCGACGACGCCGCCACGGGTTTCCCCCTTACGTCGATGCCTCCGAGAAGACGGTCAGCAGGAAACCGCTCGGATCGCTGACCTCGAACGCGCGGCTGTTCCACTCCGTGTCGTGCGGCTCCGATTTGAGCGTGATGCCGGCGTTCTTCGCTCGTTTCGCTATCTCGTCGACGCTACCCGGCGTCTTGATGGACAAACGCACGCCGATTCCCTTCTTGCGGTCGCGCCCCTTCTTCCAATCGTCCTGGTTCAACCCGATCTCGCTTTTGCCCGCGCGCAGCATCACGCCGAGCAGCGTCCCTTTCTCTTCCCACCGGTCGTCGATCGCGAAGCCGAGCGCCTCGTAAAAGGTGATGCTCTTCTGCAAATCATCGACAGTCAACGTCGGAACGATGGCGCTGATCTGCACTGCCTCTTGGGTTGTCGCCACGATAGCCTCCTTTTGTTTCGCTTTGTTTCTGATGAGGGCTTCACGTCGGATAACCGCGCGCTGAGTGGACTTGGTTTGTCATCGCCGAACTCCGGCTGCGCTGGCCGGCTGAGAGCGCCG
>DASTZI010000199.1:0-2956 GCA_035764385.1 Vicinamibacterales bacterium | reverse complement strand
CTGCTTGCCGCCCTTGATCTTCACCTTCAGGTTCTTCTCCAGATAATCCACCTCGAATGCCTCGAGGTTCGTGAGCGGCACCATGAACGCATCACCCTTGTTCGTCGTGTCGTAGCGGAGCCCCTGCGGTGTCGCGATCAGCGTGCCGCGGCACGAGCCAACGCCGTGCTTGTGAACGACCTCGGCTTTCGCGTCGAGTCGCACTTCTTTGAATCGCACCGTCACATCTCGCGAGCCAGGCGACAGATCGATCGACTGCGCGTACTGGTCGTAGCCGGGCGCCGACACGTTGAGCTGGTGGGTTCCAGGCTTGACATCCGTCGTGCTTACAGGCGCGGCGCCGATGAACTGCCGATCGATGAACACCTGCGCGCCTGGCACATCGCTGTCGATGCGCAGCGTGACGAGATCGGCTGGTGGCGGCGCTTCGGCCGGCGGCGGAGTCGGGGTCGCCGCGGGTGCCGCTGCGCGGCGAGTTGGGGTTCGCGGCGGTTCGATGGCCGGCGGCGCGGCGGCGGGAGGTGGCGGAGGCACCACGACGGGTGCAGGCGTCGTCGCCGCAGGCGTACGCGCAGGCGCCGGCTCGGGTCGTGACATCAGATAGAAGCCGATCCCGCTGGCGACAAGAAGCACGGCGAATACGCCGATGATGATCTGTCGATTCACGCGGTGCATCGTACCTCAGGCCCATCGGCGCCGCGCGGCCTCGACCGAGGCAAGGATCGATGGCAAATCGATGCGTTGAAACTCGGCTGCTTTCGAGGGTGATGGATGAGGCGTGCCGACCAGATGGACGACGGTATCGGCGGCTGTCAACGCTGAGGCAAACGTCGACGCGTCGAGCGCATTGCCCACGACTGCCGTCGCGCCGGTGGCGATTCGGCCGACTGACCCGCGACGCGCAAGCGCACGTACACGATGGCCGCGCGCGACCAGCGCCGTCGTCAGACGCTGGCCGATGTAGCCCGTCGCGCCCGTAATAAAAACGTCGCGAGGAATGAGCCAGATAGTACACTGCGCGACATGAAGCGCCGGCGAGACACATGGCGCGCCATTCTCATCGTTGCCGCTCTGCTCTGTGCGGCGGTCAGCGCGCACGCGCAGTTCCGCGGCCGCGGCGGATTCGGCTTCCGCGCGCGCACCGCCTCGCCGCAGGATTTCGACGGCAGCTTTCACTTCTGCCGCATCATTTTTCGCAACGCGCTCGAGGGCGACGGCGGGGGCTGGAGCGTGGATTACCCGCGCGCGGATATCAATTTCTCGATCCGCCTCTCCGAGCTCACCAAGACCCACGTCAGCAAGGACCAGACGGGCGAACCGAAACATCTGCTCGTCCAGCTGACCGACGCGTCGCTGTTCGATTGTCCATTTGTCATGATGACGGAGCCCGGCGGGGCCGGCTTCGACAACGAAGAAGCTGCGAAGCTGCGGCTGTACCTTGAAAAGGGCGGGTTCCTGTGGGCGGATGACTTCTGGGGCGAGTACGCATGGAACTGGTGGGTGGGCCAGTTGCGCAAGGCATTGCCGGCGTCAGAATTTCCCATCTTCGATCTGCCGCTCGAGCATCCGCTGTTCCACACGCAGTTCGAGGTCAAGAAGGTCGCGCAGATTCCCTCGATCAATTTCTTCTTTGGCTCGAGGCGAACCTCGGAGCGCGGCGCCGACAGTGCGACGCCCCACGCGCGCGCCATCGTTGACAAGAAGGGGCGGATGATCGTCCTGATGACGCACAACACGGATTTCGGCGATTCGTGGGAGCGCGAGGGCGACGATGCGACGTACTTCGTGAATTTCGGTCCGGATGGCTACGCGTTCGGCATCGATGCCGTGCTGTACGCGTTGACGCATTAGCAAATCCCAGATTCCAAATCCCAAATCCCAAATCCCAACCCAGTCAAAAGCCCCAATCCAAGCGCCGATGCGTGGCAACAAGATGTGGGTCGTCGCAATAGTCCTCGCGGCGGTGTTCGCAGCCATCTATGGGGACGCGCTCGGCCACGGATTCGTCAAAGACGATTTCCGATGGATTGCAGCAGCGGATGTCCATTCCCCCGGTGATCTGCAGCGCATATTTGCGACCAATGTCGGTTTTTACCGACCGCTCGTCACATTGAGCTTCACGATCGATCGCGCGGTGTGGGGCCTGGATGCGCGCGGCTACGCCGTCACGAATCTGATTCTGCTGGTCGCAAGTGCGGTCCTGCTCTTCACGCTCGCGCGGCGGCTGCGGCTGTCGTCCCCGGTCTCGCTGTTCGCCGTTGGGGTATGGATGTTCAACTTCCACGGCGTCAACATGGCGCTGCTCTGGATCAGCGGAAGAACGGCGCTGCTGCTTTGCCTGTTTTCACTGGCCGCGGTTCTCGCTTGGCTGCGCGGACAGCGTCTCGTCGGCACGCTCCTCACACTCGCGGCGATGTTGTCCAAGGAAGAAGCGGTCATGCTTCCGGCGCTTCTCGTGATGATCGACGTGCTTCACGTCGGCGATCGCGACAGTCGCTCCGATAGCGCGCTGGTTCGGTCGTGGCCGCTGTGGGTTGCCGTCGCAATGTATCTGATTGTCAGATTCCAGAGCGGCGCGTTCGGAATGTCGGACGCACCGTCGTATTACCGGTTGACGGCCGATCCGGGCGTGATTCTCAAGAACGCCGTTGAGTATCTCGATCGAGGCGCGACATGGCCGGCAGTCACAGCAGTGCTGATGTTTCTCTTTACACCCGCAGGAACGTCGCTCGACGACGTTGAGCGGCGAGTGATCCGATTCGGTGTTGTCTGGTTCGTCCTGATGTTCGCCATTACGGTGTTCTTACCTGTGCGCTCGAGTCTGTACGCCGTCGCGCCGTCGATCGGCACCGCGCTCGCCGCCGCTTCCTTCGCATCGCGGGCGCAGCGCGCGGCGCCATATCGATTTGCCCGTGTATCCACAGTCCTGATCGTTGCCGCGGCCGCGCTGATTCCC
>DASTZI010000198.1:0-8510 GCA_035764385.1 Vicinamibacterales bacterium | reverse complement strand
GGCGGACAGGGCGGCGTGGCAGGCTCCGCCTTCTCTTGAGCCGTTTTCGAAGCGCTTCGCACATTTCAGAATGGGCCGGCTGAAGCCGGCCCCGACGGTCAGGAGAATTCCATGACTCATGTGCGGGAGCACCGCAGCATTCTTGCGGCGGCAGAGAAACGGCTGCTCATCTTCATCGCCGAACGGTTGCCGCGCTCCATCAACTCCGATCACCTAACGTCGCTGGCACTGGCAGGGATGGTGCTGGCGGGTGCGGCGTTCGCGGCGTCCCGCTGGGATCGCCGTGCGCTCTGGGTCGTCGTCGTCGCGCTGGCGCTCAACTGGTTCGGCGACAGCCTCGATGGAACGGTGGCGCGCGTTCGACGAGTGGAACGACCGCGCTACGGTTTTTATGTTGATCACGTACTCGACATTGCCGGAGCGGCCCTGCTGTTCGGCGGGCTCGCGTGCTCGCCGTTCATGACACCGCTTGTCGCGCTCGCGCTGCTCGTCGCTTACCTGCTCGTCGCGGGCGAGGTGTTCCTGGCGACAGCGGTCCACGGCGTATTCCGGATGTCGGTCGGAGGCATTGGCCCAACCGAGCTCCGGATCGTCCTCGCCGCCGGCGCCGTGGCGCTGCTCAACGATCCCCACGTCTCGGTCGGGCCACTAACGGTCCGGTTGTTCGATTTTGGCGGTGCGATTGCCGCGGTCGGATTGATTGGCGCTTTCGTCGTGTCGGTCGTGCGAACTGCGACCGCGCTTGCGGTCGCGGAACCGCGGTAGTACCATTTTTCTCTTACGGTTCCGGCGAAATTGACGACAGGGGGCAGGTGCCAGGTGGCAGGAGGCAGGAGGTCGCACTAGACCTGCTGCCTTCTGCCCCCTGCGCCCTGCTCCCTGCCTCCTGTTTTCACATGCCCGAGGCTCGACAACCCGCACGCAGCCCGCTCGTCGTTCGCGGCGCGCGCACGCACAATCTCAAAAACGTCGACGTTACTCTGCCGCACGGCAAGCTCGTCATCTTTACGGGCGTCAGCGGATCGGGCAAGTCGTCGCTCGCCTTCGACACGATTTATGCGGAAGGCCAGCGCCGGTACGTCGAATCGCTGTCGGCCTACGCCCGTCAGTTCCTCGAGCGGATGGAAAAACCAGATGTCGATCGCATCGAGGGAATCTGCCCCGCAATTGCCATCCGCCAGAAGAACAGCGTCCGCAATCCACGGTCCACGGTTGGAACGACGACGGAAATCCACGATTACATGCGGTTGCTGTACGCACGCATCGGCCGGACGTTCTGCCGTCAATGCGGGCAGGAAGTGGTTCGCGAAACCGCCGAAATCGTGGCCAAGCGGCTGAGCGAACTGCCCGCCAACACCCGCGTGATGATCGGCTTTCAGATTCCTGTCGTGTCGATCCCGGCCGCGCCAGCAAAGGAAGCCGCGGCAGACAGCGATGCTGTCGATGACCTTTTCGAGGGCGACGAGCCTTTGCCGGTCGCGAATCCCGAATCCCCCTCGACTTCGCTCGGGGCAAGCCGAATCGCGAATCCCGGCATCGAAGAGACCCTCAACACCCTCCAACGCCGTGGGTACGGACGGTTGCTCGTCGACGGCCGCGCCGTGGCGTTCGACGAAATCGACCGCGGATCTCTCAAAGATCGGACGACGCTCGACGTCATCGTCGACCGGCTGCGGATTGAGGGCGATCTCCGAAGCCGCCTGACCGATTCCATCGAGACGTCGTATCGGGAAGGAGGAGGTGCGGCATTTGCCATTGTCCTTGGGGATCAGGGATCCGGGATCAGGGATCAAGAACTTCGCGATTCGGCACCCAACGCTGTTGATCCCCGATCCCCGATCCCCGATCCCTCGCGTATCGAGTTCTCCGAGCGCTTCGAATGCCGCAGCTGCGGCATCACGTACGAGACGCCGCAACCGCGTCTGTTTTCGTTCAACAACCCGTTCGGCGCCTGCCCGACCTGTCATGGTTTCGGCAACATCATCGAGCTCGACATGAATCTGGTGGTGCCGGATCCGTCGAAATCGATCAATCAGGGTGCGATCGAGCCGTGGAGCAAACCGCATTACCGTTCGCAGCTCGCCGAACTGAAGCGCGCGGCGCGGAAACAGGCCGTTCGTCTCGACGTACCGTGGTCGGACCTCGCCGCCGACGAACGGACGTTCGTCATCGAGGGAAACGGGTCGTACGACGGCATCCGTGGTTTTTTCCGCTGGCTCGAGCGGAAGAAATACAAGGTTCACGTCCGCGTGTTCCTGAGCCGTTATCGCGGCTACCTGGCGTGCCCCGACTGCGGCGGCGCGCGTCTCCGACGCGAGGCGCGCGATGTGCGTGTGGCGGGCCGCACAATCGACGCGGTGTCGGCGCTCACGGTTCGCGAGGCGCAGCAGTTTTTTGCGGATCTGCAGCTGACGGAGAAAGAAGGGGCCGTTGCTGAAAAGGTACTGCGGGAGATCCGGCGGCGGTTGTCGTTCCTCGCCGACGTCGGTCTCGATTACCTGACGCTCGATCGTCTCTCGTCGACGCTCTCGGGCGGCGAGTCGCAGCGCATCAATCTCGCGACGTCTCTCGGCTCGGCGCTCGTGGGCACGTTGTACGTGCTCGACGAGCCGTCGATTGGGCTGCATTCGCGTGACAACCGTCGCCTCATCGACATCCTGCAGCAGCTTCGCGATCAGGGAAACACCGTCCTCGTCGTCGAGCACGACGAGGACATGATTCGGGTCGCGGATCACGTCGTCGACATCGGACTCGGCGCAGGCGAACAGGGTGGCAAGGTTGTGTACTCGGGCGACTATCCGGGACTGCTGCAGGAGTCGCGCTCGCTGACGGCGAAGTACCTGCGCAACGAGCTGGCGATTCCGGTCCCGTCGCCGCGCCGCAAGGGACTCTCGCACAAGATCCGGTTGAAGGGCGCCTCTGAGCACAACCTGAAAGACATCGACATCGACATCCCGCTCAATGCGCTGACGTGCGTGACGGGCGTCAGCGGCTCCGGCAAGTCAACACTCGTGCACGACGTTCTCTACGCGGCCATCAAGCGCGCGAAGGGCGACTGGGATCGGCGGGTCGGTTCGTTCCGCGAGCTGCTGGGCCTCGAGTACATCACTGACGTCGTACTCGTCGACCAGACGCCGATCGGACGAACGCCACGATCCAATCCGGTCACGTACCTCAAGGCGTTCGATCCGATTCGCGAGCTGTTTGCATTGACGAAAGACGCGCGCTCGCGCGGTCTGACGGCGAGCCACTTCTCGTTCAACGTCCCAGGCGGACGCTGCGAAGCGTGCCAGGGCGAGGGCGAAGTGCGCGTCGAGATGCAGTTCCTCGCGGATGTCTTCGTCCCGTGCGAACAGTGCGACGGGATGCGCTTCAAACCGCAGGTGCTCGAGGTTCGCTACAAAGGGAAGACCGTGCATCAGGTGCTCGAGATGACCGTGCGCGAGGCGCTCGCGTTCTTCAGCACGTCGCCGAAGGTCCTGCGGCGCCTCCAGGTTCTCGACGAGATCGGGCTTGGTTATCTCCGTCTCGGTCAGCCCGCGACGACGCTGTCGGGCGGGGAAGCACAACGGATCAAGATTGCGGCGCACCTTGCGTCATTTGGCGGTGAACGGCTGCTTTATATCCTCGACGAACCGACCACGGGTCTTCACTTCGATGACATCGCGAAGCTGCTCGCCGCGTTCAAGAAGCTCGTCGAGGCAGGTCACACGCTGGTCGTCATCGAACACAACCTCGACGTGATCAAGACCGCTGATTACCTGATCGACCTCGGACCGGAAGGCGGCGATGCCGGCGGGCAGGTGATCGCGACCGGCACACCGGAGCAGGTTGCGCAGGTCGAACAGTCGTATACGGGTCAGGCGCTCAAGCAGGTCTTGGCGGCTGGCCGCAGCCATGCGTACGCGGGGAGGTAAGAACGTTCGGGTGCTCCCGCATTCGTTCTACGCCCGGCCGACGCTCCAGGTCGCAGAAGAGCTCCTCGGCAAAGTGCTCGTACATCGAACGCGGCAGGGTACTGCGTCCGGTGTGATCGTCGAGACGGAGGCGTACATCGGCGAGGACGATCCTGCGTGCCATGCTTCCTTCGGCCGTACCGCCAGAAGCGAGCCGCTCTTTGGTCCTGCCGGTTTTGCGTACGTCTATCTCAATTACGGCGTTCACTACTTGATGAACGCGGTGACGGAGGCCGACGGTTATCCCGGCGCCGTGCTGATTCGCGCGCTGCAGCCGCTTGAAGGGATCGAGCTCATGAAGAACCGCCGGGTCCCAAACGGCCGCGGCATCGACGAGCACGATCTCTGTCGCGGCCCCGGAAACCTGACCAAAGCGCTCGGCATCACCATCAAGGACAATCGCCTGGATCTCACCGCGAGCAAGTTGACAATCGAGGATCGCGGCATTTCGGTCGGCGAGATTGCCACTGGACCACGGATCGGAATCCGCGTGGCCGTCGAACGTCCCTGGCGTTACTGGGTGGAAGGCCATCGTTCCGTATCAGCGCGTCGCATAAAATGAAAGCACTCCATGGGTAAAACGCTTCTCCAGAAGGTTTGGGACCTGCACAAGGTCCGCACGCTGCCCACAGGCTCGACGCAACTCTTTATCGGTCTCCACCTTATTCACGAGGTGACCACACCGCAGGCGTTTGATGCGCTGCGGCAACGCGGCTGGCGCGTCGCTCGTCCGGATCGCACCTTTGCGACGGTGGATCACATCGTGCCGACCAGAGAGCGGCAGCGGCCGTTTCTCGACGTGATGGCCGAGGACATGATTGCGTCGCTCGAACGCAACTGCCGCGACTTCGGCATTCCGCTCTACGACATCGGCGACGACCGGCAGGGGATCGTGCACGTCATCGGCCCGGAGCTCGGCTTGACGCAGCCGGGCTTGACGATCGCGTGCGGCGACAGCCATACGTCAACCCACGGCGCCTTCGGTGCGGTCGCGTTCGGCATCGGCACGTCGCAGGTGCGCGACGTCCTGGCGTCTCAGTGCATCGCCATCGAGCCGCTCAAAGTCCGGTGCATCCGCGTCGTCGGCCGGCTGCCGCGCGGCGTCTACGCGAAGGACGTCATCCTGACGATCATCCAGCGGCTTGGCATCGACGGTGGCAACGGGTACGCGTACGAATACGCCGGCGATGCGATCGAACGGATGTCGATGGACGAACGGATGACCATCTGCAACATGTCCATTGAAGGCGGCGCCCGCGTTGGCTACGTGAATCCGGACGAGACGACCTTCAAATACCTCGAGGGGCGGCCCTTCGCGCCGCAGGGCGATGCGTTTACGCGTGCCAGGACGTGGTGGCAATCGATGGCTTCCGACGCCGACGCGGTCTACGACGACGAGGTTGAGATTCGCGCGGCGGAACTGACGCCGGTTGTCACGTGGGGCGTCAATCCGGGGCAGTCGATCGGGATCGATGGCAAAGTCCCTCTGGCTGCGGGGACCGAGCAGCAATCGGTCGCCGATGCGTTGTCGTACATGGGGCTTCGCTCCGGGCAGCCGATCGCCGGCATGAAAGTGGACGTGGCGTTCATCGGTTCGTGCACCAACGGCCGGCTGTCGGACCTGCGTGAAGCGGCGGGGATCGTTCGCGGACAGCGCGTCGCCAACGGCGTCAAAGCGCTTGTCGTGCCTGGTTCAGTGTCAGTCCAGAAGGCCGCCGAACGCGAAGGGCTCGACGTGACGTTCCGGGATGCTGGTTTCGAGTGGCGCGACGCGGGGTGCTCGATGTGTCTGGGGATGAATCCCGACAAGCTCGAAGGCAATCAGGTCTGCGCGGCTTCCTCAAACAGAAACTTCAAAGGCCGGCAGGGAAGCCCGACGGGCAGGACGCTCCTCATGAGTCCGGCGATGGTTGCGGCCGCGGCGATCACGGGTGAAGTGACCGACGTGCGCCAACTGCTCGGACAAGTGACGGCGGGAGTTCGGTAATGAGCGCCGAACATATTCACACCGTGGAAGGACGCGCGCTGCCGTTGCGCGGCGAGGACATCGATACCGATCGGATCATGCCTGCCCGGTTCCTCAAGTCGATCACGTTCGACGGACTCGAGAAACACGTATTTGAAGATGATCGACTGGCCATTCGTCGCGCGAATCAGGCCGCGCCGCACGGCATCGGCCACCCGCACCCCTTCGACGCGGAAGAGTATCAAGGCGCATCGATCCTGCTGGTCAACCGCAATTTCGGCGCAGGGTCATCGCGAGAACACGCGCCGCAGGGGTTGCGCCGCTGGGGGATCCGCGCCATCGTCGCCGAGTCGTTCGCGGAAATCTTCTTCGGCAACTCGCTGATGATTGGCCTCGCCTGCGTGACCGCGTCGCCGAGCGACGTCGACAAGTTGATGTCGCTCGTTGAACGCGACCCGACCGCCGTTCTGAAGATCGATCTGAAAGCCGGGCTGTGTCAGGCACCGGGCGTAATGATCCCGGTGTCGATCCCAGATCACGTGCGCGACTCGTTGATGACCGGCGCGTGGGATACGACCGGCCTGCTGCGTGACAACTACGAGCAGGTCAACGCGGTGGGAGCGAAGCTTCCTTACCTATCAGGGTTTTAAACGATTCACCACGAAGGCCTCAATGCTGTTTTTTCTTGTCTTCCACCGCTCCGAGAAACGCGGAGGACGCGTGTGAGCGTTCTCCGCCGCGCCTGAACACGAGCCGTACCTGGCGACGCAGCCGCACCTCCGGGACCGCCAACGCAATCAGCTCACCACGGCCAATTTCCGATTCGGCGCAACGCCGTGGCAGCAGTGCCACGCCCATGTTGGTCGCGACCGCGCGCTTGATGCCTTCGAGGCTCGGCAGCGAGACCAGGATGTTGGCGGGGATGTGATGCTGCTCGAAAAGCCGCAGGACGCGATCGCGCACGTGGGACGGATCGTTGTGCGCGATGACGGGATGACGGCCGCACTCGGCCAGCGTGACCTCCTTGTTCTCGGCCAGCGGGTGGTTGGGAGGAACGAGCATCACGAGCTCGTCATGCCCGAGGACGATTGAGCTCAGTTTCGGTTCGGACGGCTGAAAGGTCAGTACCCCGAAGTCCAGCGTTCCCTGCGACACCTCGGCGCCAACCTGCCGCGAGGGGACGCGCCGCACGTCCACATGCACCAGCGGGTGCGACTCGCGGAATCGGGAGATGAGTGGCAGGACGACGTGGACGGAGGCTTCGTTCGCCCCGATGAGGACGCGGCCGCGCCGCAAGTCGCGGAGGTCCTTGACGGCAATCTCCGCCTCCTCCGAAAGGCGGAGGAGGCGCTCGGCATAGTCGCGCAGGAGCCGCCCGGCGTCGGTCAGGGTGGCGTCTTTCGTTGCCCGGTCGAACAGCCGCTCCCCGACACTCTCCTCCAGTCTTCGCACCGACTGGCTGACGGCCGGCTGAGTCCGGTGCAGCTTCATGGCGGCCCGCGAGAAGCTCCGCTCGGCCGCAACCTTAAGGAATACGCGCAATTCGCTTAATTCCACGGCACTACTCTGTCATAAGCATGAATAATCCAAACAGAATAATTATCATTTTGACAGTATCTCCCCCGGTCGCGTCCAATGAATGGCGGTGAGGTTTCCAATGGCAGAACACGTCCGAATCTTCGATACAACGCTGCGCGACGGCGAGCAGGCTCCTGGCTTCTCCCTCCGGGTATCCGAGAAGCTCCGGCTGGCCCGTCAGCTGGATGCCCTAGGCGTGGACATCATCGAAGCGGGCTTCCCGATTGCCTCACCCGCTGATGCAGAGGCGGTGTACCGGATCGCGCAGGAAATCCGGCGCCCGATCATTGCGTGCCTCGCCCGGTGCCACCGTGCCGATCTCGAGAAAGCGGCGGAAGCGATCAAACCGGCCGAGAAGGGGCGTATCCACACGTTCATTGCGACGTCGGACCTGCATCTGAAGGCGAAGCTGCGGATGTCGCGCGAGCAGTGCCTCGAGGCGGCGGTCGAGGCGGTCCGGTTCTGCCGGCACCACACCTTTGACGTGCAGTTCTCCGCGGAAGACGCCACGCGAAGCGACCTCGACTTCCTGTGCCGCGTCGTCGAGGCGGTCGTCAAGGCGGGTGCAAGCACCATTAACCTCCCCGACACGGTTGGCTATGCGACGCCGGATGAAACCCGCGAGTTCTTCACCAATATCCGCAGCCGCGTGCCGAATTCAGACAAGGTGATCTTCAGCACGCACTGTCATGACGATCTCGGCCTGGCGGTCGCCAACTCGATCGCCGCGGTGCAGGGCGGCGCGCAGCAGGTCGAGTGCACCGTGAACGGCATCGGCGAGCGGGCGGGCAACGCGTCACTCGAAGAGATCGTGATGACGTTCAAGGTGCGGCAGGAGCGTCTCCCGTACACGACCAGCATCAACACGCGCGAGCTCTATCCGTCGAGCGATCTCCTCACGCGGCTGACGGGGCAGGGCGTGCAGGTGAACAAGGCCATCGTCGGTCGCAACGCGTTTGCGCATGAAGCGGGCATTCATCAAGACGGCATGATGAAGGACCGCCGGACCT